>JAAYEK010000092.1 GCA_012728785.1 Bacillota bacterium
ACCTTCAAATTCATCGGTGAAACCAGAAAAGTTTTTACCGGGACAGATCGGGGACTAGTCGAGGCACCGCATATTTATAAAAAGGATGGTTGGTACTACCTGCTGACTGCGGAAGGCGGCACCTTCTACGACCATGCAGCGACGTTAGCACGCTCTAGAAATATTTATGGCCCCTATGAATTGCACCCAAATAAGTATCTCTGTTCCGCAAAGGGTCATCCGGAGCATCCTCTTCAGAAGACGGGACATGGCAGCTGGTGTCAAGGACCCGATGGCCGCTGGTTCCTGGCTTTCCTTTGCGGCAGGCCGGTGGATGGGACAAACTGTATTCTGGGCAGGGAGACCGGGATCAACGAAATTATTTGGGAAAACGACTGGCCGTATCTTAAAAACAAGACCCTGCTGGTAGATGAGTATTTTGAAGGATACGGAGTAAAGGAAGAACGGAATTATTACGAATATCAATTTGGTGATCCAGAATTTTATTTGAACTTTAATACCTTGAGAACGCCGGTTAAGCATGAATTGGGCTCCAATAACACCCTCCGGATTTATGGTGGGGAATCGCCTTTTTCCAATCAACAGCAGTCCATGTTTGTCAGAAGGCAAACCGACTTTTGTTTTGAGGCAATCACCTGTATGACGTTGCCGTTCCACAGATTCCAGCAGTTTGCCGGTTTGATTTACCGCTATGACGAGGATCATCAGTATCTTTTGAAAATGTCCTTTGACGAAGTTGTCCAAAAGCAGAAACTGTCGATCATGGCCTTTAGGGATGGGCAGTACAGCGCTGCCCTTGAGGGAAAAGAAATCTGTATTGACGGCGATCGGGTGTGGCTCCGTATAAAGGGAGAAGGGGCAAAGGCAAGATTTTCCTACTCCCTTAATGGGAAAGATTACACCGATATTGATTATGTGATCGATACGTCCATTTTATCGGATGACTATTGTTATGGTTTTACCGGCGCTTACGTTGGGATGGCAGCTTATGATCTATACGATCATACGTCCTATGCGGACTTTACCCACTTTAGCTATCGGGGACTGTAACTAGTAGATTAAAAAACATTTGATTATTATTTCAAGCCACGAGTTGATACCCGTTGCTGAAATAATTTTAGCGGTTAAAACCGTTCTTGATTTAAAAATAGATAAATTTACCGAATTGAGTCCGGGAACGAAACAAAAATGATGCAATTGTTAACATGATGCAAATTTTTATTTAAACCTATTGAAAACTCAAAAATTTGAAATGTATAATAAATATGACAGACAATAATAATGTTATAATCATTATTAAAAGAAATAAGGTAATAGGATATAATAGATAAATAACTTTTGCAATATTTTGACTCATATATTAGATCTGAAAAAATAAAGGGGGAAACTTTATGGAAACGCATATTATGGAAATCGCTGAACGGATCAAAGGTATGCGGGAGATTTTAGATATTCCGGCAGAAGAAATGGCGGAGATTACTGGAATCACAGTTGATCAATATTTGGCTGCAGAGAGTGGAAACTCCGATTTTAACTTTACCTTTCTCCTAAAATGCGCTCAAAGGTTTAATGTAGATATTGTGGAACTCCTCACCGGGAGCAATCCGACGCTTTCTTTTTATACAGTTGTCAGAAAAGGGGAAGGGCTTCCCATCCAACGTCGCAAAGGCTTCGATTACAAACATTTGGCTTATCTACTCAAAGACAAGCTGGTCGAGCCATTTTTAGTAACTGTCCCCTACAGCCGTGAAGAACAAGATAAACCACTGTATTTCTCGACTCATGCGGGACAAGAATTCGACTATATTCTCAAAGGTAGTCTTAAGATTGATCTTGACGGGCATGTAGAAGTTTTATATCCGGGCGATTGTGTGTTGTATGATTCGGGCCACCGGCACGGTATGATTGCCACGAACGGCGCTGACTGTCAATTTTTGGCCATTGTGATTCCCAAACCTAAGGCAGAAAAGTTATAATTACCGATTAAGCTTGAGATACAATTCTAAACTAAGTCCCCCAAAGAAGGATAACATAATCGGATGGGCTTAATGAAAGGACAGACAAAAAATGCAAGGTCTTCATTTAAAATATGTTAATGAAACTTATGACGAAAAAGGAGTACTTAAAACCTACAGCCTGAACGTGCCGGTGGATTTTAATTTCGGATATGATGTGGTAGACGAAATGGCCAGGTTGGAGCCGGATAAAACGGCGATGGTTTGGTGTGATGAAAACGGCGCTGAACGGATCTTCACCTTTGCCGAGATCAAGAAATACAGTGATAAGACGGCTTGTTTTTTTAAAAGCCTAGGTATTGGCAAAGGCGATATGGTGATGTTGGTTCTCAAACGCCATTACGAATTCTGGTTTTCCATTGTAGCATTGCATAAACTGGGTGCTGTCGCCATTCCCGCAACCCATCTTCTTACTACCAAGGACCTGATTTACCGTTTCAATGCAGCCGGTGTCAAAGCCATAGTCTGCACAGCCACAGGCCCGGTGGCTAATGCTGTCGATGAAGCACAGGCCGAGTGCCCTTCACTTTCCGTGAAGATCATTGCCAAAGGAAAAAGAGAGGGTTGGTATAGCTTTACTGAGAATATGGAAGCTGCTTCCGAAAATTTTGAGCGGCCTAGGGAAGTTCAAAAGCAAAAAGTAACCGACCCGATGTTAATCTATTTTTCCTCCGGTACCTCCGGCCTGCCGAAAATGGCTAGTCATAATTTTGCCTATCCTCTGGGGCATATTGCCACCGCCAAACACTGGCAGAATGTTGACCCTGATGGACTGCACCTTACTGTTGCCGATACCGGTTGGGGTAAAGCCGTTTGGGGTAAGTTATACGGTCAATGGCTTATGGAGGCGGCGGTTTTCGTCTATGACTTCGACAAATTTGTCCCGGCTGATCTCCTTAGTAAAATAGAAAAATACAAAATTACTACCTTCTGCGCACCGCCGACCATTTACCGGTTCTTCATCAAGGAAGGTATGGAAGGGTTTGACCTTTCGTCACTAAAGTACGCAACTACAGCCGGAGAGGCGCTCAATCCCGAGGTGTTTAATAAGTTTTACCAATATACCGGATTAAAGCTGATGGAAGGCTTCGGTCAAACCGAGACGACTGTGACGATATTAAACTGGAAAGGTATGGATCCAAAACCCGGCTCGATGGGAAAACCGTCTCCCCAGTATGAAGTCTCACTTGTTGATGAAGACTGTAAACCGGTTTCCACTGGAGAAGTCGGGGAACTCGTTATCTGCGCCAAAGGATGCAAACCGGCCGGTCTTTTCAGCGGTTATCATAATGACAAGGAAAAAACCGATGCTGTTTGGCATGACGGTTATTACCACACCGGAGATACGGCTTGGCGCGACGAGGATGGTTATTTCTGGTATGTTGGCCGGATCGACGATGTGATCAAATCCTCCGGTTACCGGATCAGTCCTTTTGAAATTGAAAGCGTCCTGGTTGAGCATCAAGCGGTGTTGGAATGTGCCGTTACCGGAGCGTCGGACCCTGTCCGTGGCCAAGTGGTAAAAGCAACAATAGTATTGATGCGCGGTTATACCGCCTCCGAGGAGTTGGCGGAGGAGATCAAAGATTATGTTAAACACGCTACTGCGCCTTACAAATATCCCCGAATAGTTGAATTTGTCGCTGAGTTGCCTAAAACCATCAACGGTAAGATCCGCCGGGTGGCCATCAGGGATCAGAGTAAATAGGAAAGCCCCGGACTATTCAAGGAAGACCTTGAGAGTGAGATTAACCTTTGAATTAGATAGAATAAACGATAGTTTCATTTTTGCTAGATATTCGGAAGCCCGAATAATGGATGAATCTCCATCGTGATTGTCGATGGTAATGATCCGGGTTACTGCCGGCAAGTGGGAACGGATCTCGGCAATTAAAGGCAAAAATTCCATTGCGGTGAATAAACAGGAAACCTGGGCATTGTTCAATATATTGATCTCAGGCCCTTTGAGCTGATCATTGATTGGAACGGCAATATTCGAAGTGGCGGCCGCCGCAAAATAAGCATATAAAAATTCAGGTGAATTACGTAATAAAACCCCAATCCGTTTTCCCTCGAGGGAATGAAAATGCTCGATCAAATTCGCGTACTGGTTTATCCGGCAAAACGCCTCATAATCTAACACAACACTACAATTTGTTCCGGTGTAGTTTGGGCGGGGATGCTCCGGGTGGTGGGGCCGTAAACAACAACTAAATACCGGTTGGTGGGGTTTCCGGTAAAGGCTTGCCCGTTTTCCAGCAGGATTTGGGTTGAGGGAGCGAGGTTTAGTTTTAACATGCCGTCGCTGCTGACCAAGGTTTCGTTAAAATAGTCGACTTTCACATTTTGATAAGGTACGGCCCGAGCCATAACGATCGCTTGATACTGAGGGGGATAAATCAAGGGTATCGGAACATTAGCATCATAAAATCCGGTGACCATATCTCCCAGCCGGACCTTTAGATGATCCACAAAATAAGTATCCGGCGCTACAATAAAATTGGCGATCTCCCCGTCCATTTTTTGGACGGTGATTAATTTATCACAGCTCATTTTTTCGGGAGTGGTGAACAAATCGCTAATCCCAACGATGATACCGCTAACCGATTGAAAATCCTTCATGTGTACTCCTCCATGACCTTTTAACAATAGCATATGCTTTAGTTGGTTAGTATGATATTGGTTTTTAGAAGAACACCTTGGGGACAAAGGGTTTTTCGGTTTTATGATCCCGATAAATATATAGTTGAGATTGGTGAAATAGTGGAAACTGTGATAATTCGGTCTTATAAACAAGGGGATTCTATTGATGAAATAGTTCAAAAAACTTCAATGTCAAGGGAGTTTGTTGAAGCGACGATCAAGATTTTAAGCACTAATTCGGTCAATTGTTGAATGAATTTAGATCGTTGGTTATTTGTGTTTGGAGGTTATATATTCTTGGAATTTGGTACTGTTTGTTTGAAGCTTGGAACTGTTTACGAAGTAATTAACTACATTCTTGCAGTCATTATTTTCATTTAGCCCACTTTTGGGGAGTTGAAAAAAGATCTGATAGAATTTATAGGAATTTAGAGGAGAAATTTGTATTTGAGTAGAAAATTAAGAAGGTAAACAGAGGTAGGCACTATAGTAAATCAGTCATAATAGCGCTAATAATGTGCGGTTTGGTGTTATATGAGTATCGATAATCACTTAATAAGGAGTGGAAAAATCATGAAACATGGGCTACTGGTTATGATGATAATCCCATTGCTTTTTTCAGCTGCTTATTCTTTAGCTAACGATGATTCTGAATTCCAACTTGAAAGTAAATCCATCTTCGAAGATAAAGGAGGTGAGATACATATAGTTAATAATCGATTTTCAACTGTAACAATTGGTGATTATCTGGACAAAATTGTTTTAGATGAACGCTTTGATGTGAGTTACTTCATCACTGGAGTAGATGGCACAAGTGCTGATTTAACAGTCAAAGCATATAGTTTGCATCCTGATAATAAAGGAACTCTACTATATACGATTACGGATAGGGCTGATTTTGGAAAAAGCATTGAGATTTTCGGTTCACCCTTTTATGCCACAACAAATGGGTTCCGGCTGCGGAGAGAGTTATCATGGCTTATTTCGTCTTGATAACGGTAAATTACTATTAACTTATTCAGGCGATCTTGCTTCTGTTAAAATTGCAAATACGAGATATAGTAGAATAGCAGCTTATCATTCAAATCAAGCATGGATTAAACCGGCTGAAATTGAGCAGAATGGTTCGGGTATTTTTACGTTTGCCACTTCGGAATATATTCTCTTGCAAATGAAATTTTATGTGCGGAAAATGCCCGAATGGACTCCTACCATTGAATTTATCGATAACTCTACCGGTAATGGATCCAATGAATTGGAACTTATAAGTGGATCACCCGAGAAACAAAGAAAATATTATGAATCCGGTATTAGTATAAAACTTCAGTTTGAAGAAGGCGACCCGGTTCTAATTCCGATCGTAAATGGAAATTTAGATCTAAAAAACATCAAATGCCCGGAAAATATATCTTTTGAAGTACTGCCGAATAAAATATTAAGTAGGGCTAAGTTGTTAAATGAAGAGGGATACAAGCTTTATAAACTAAAAAAGGACAAGGAAGCAATAGAAAAATACAAAAGAGCGATTGATTTGATTGAAGATCCTTTATTTTATTTTAATTATGGGAATAGTTTGTCTAACGTTGATAAATACGAGGAAGCAATCAAAGCCTATCTGAAGGCAATGCGATTAGGTTATTTCCCAGGTTATTTGGCCTTATATAATGTTGCTTGCGCGTATTGTAGACTTGGTAATTCCAAAGAAGCTTATTTTTACCTTCACCTTGCTATCGATGAAGGTTATCGTAATTATAAATATATTCAAACAGATCCTGATTTAGATAATTTGAGA
>JAAYEK010000093.1 GCA_012728785.1 Bacillota bacterium
GTTTCAATCCACGCTCCTACACGAGGAGCGACTTTTCGGCTATCATTTGCGCCATCTCGACGGTCTGTTTCAATCCACGCTCCTACACGAGGAGCGACCCACCGCTGCTTTTTTTACCACCGCCGCAACCCGGTTTCAATCCACGCTCCTACACGAGGAGCGACTGTACATACATAGATCCTTACTCTATCAATAGTTTCTTGACACAATTCTGCGAACCGCTATAAAAATGATTTTTATAAGTTGTCAATATCTGTAACCTCCGAGCTAAACTAAATAATCCCTTTTTACTAAAATTATGATCACTTAGGGTTCGCGCTTAGTTTATTGGACCCAACTTTCAGTTCCGCTTCGGGATAAAGTAACAAAGTGAATGATCAAACTTCGACTCACCCCATGCCGGTTTTCAGCCTGTCGTTACCTCAGATCGCCCCCTCTCCTCTATGTTCATTCCACAAGCCATCTCAGCAAAGAAGGACAAGCGGAACATTCCTTCAAATCCCAATCTTGATCAGCCTTTCCTCTCTATTGACACGGCTTTCAGTTCCACTTCCGGATAGAGAGGCTAGGTGAGTCGGTTTTACTCTTTCCGCAAGCCGTCTCAGCAAAGAGGCAAGCGGAACATTCCTTCAAATCCCAATCTTGATCAGCCTTTCCTCTCTATTGACATGGCTTTATGTTCCGCTTCCGGATAGAGAGGCTAGGTGAGTCGGTTTTACTCTTTCCGCAAGCCATCTCAGCAAAGAGGCAAGCGGAACATACTCTCAAATCCCAGTCTTGATCAGCCTTTCCTCTCTATTGACACGGCTTTCAATTCCGCTTCCGGATAGAGAGGCTAGGTGAGTCGGTTTTACTCTTTCCGCAAGCCATCTCAACAAAGAGGGACAAGCGGAACATACTCTCAAATCCCAGTCTTGATCAGCCTTTCCTCTCTATTGGCATGGTTTTCAGTTCCACTTCCGGATAGAGAGGCTAGGTGAGTCGCTTCAACCATTCTACAAACTTTTCCGTATCCGCCACCACTTCATTAGTTACCCGTACAACCCTTATTCCCAACTGATTGATGATAAACGTCCGAAACTCATCATATTCTCTTTGTCTTTCATGAACCTTCCCGTCAATCTCCAACACCAGTTTCAATTGGGCGCAATAAAAGTCAGCAATGAAGAACCGTTTTTTGCCGTAATACATAAACCATATCGGGTGCTGCCGCAGAAACTTTCTACCATTAACTCGCCGGTCCCGAACAATCTCCCAGACCATCGCTTCACTGGGTGTTTGTTCCCACCGCAAATTTCGCGCAACATCTATGATAAATCCCATAGATAAATACCCCGTACTTTCTAAATGATAGGCCTAAAAAAGCCGCCTAATCCCACTTTAAATTGACCTGCCTCATTTCATTGCTTAGTAATAGAAGTGGGGATCAAGAAGGTAAGTCGCCAATCTCCTTCTCAATATAACCCTTCACCGGCCTTGATTTTCTAGTCAAATCCGGCATGCAAACGTCCTTCAGTGAACAAAGACTGCACCGGTGGCCCTTTTCAGCGGGCGGAGTAATGCCGTTTTCAAAGACTTGATGCATCCTCCGGCTCAATTCTTCTACCCTGCTCCGTAACGCCGAATCAAACGCCACCACAACCCGACGCCGGTTCTCGCCGTAGTAGAGATCGCCCTCTTCAATCCGAGCTTGCAACATCTCTTCCAAACAAATTCCTTGGGCGCAGAGTTGGACTTCATCCCGATCATCCGGTTTCGCCTTGCCCCGCTTATATTCCACCGGTTTCGGCAGCCAAAACCCTTCACGGTTGGGCAGTTTGGTCCCGCCTTGATCGGGTCCGGTTTGATGAAACTCCAACAGATCCAGCATTCCGTAAAGACCCAATCGCAAAGAGACAATAGGCAACGACCGCGCCGTTAAAAGATCGCCCCGTTTTTCAATCAAATCCGGGTTATGGACCCGTTCATGCAAATGCCGTCCTTCAACGGTTTTCACATTCTCCAGCCATTGCTTTTCGACATGGATCAAAGCCCACTGCCGTTCGCAATAAGCGAAGTGCTGGATACCGGAGAGGAGCAGGAGATCGTCCTCGGAGTAGGTGGTATTCATTATAATTTCTCGATTAATGTAACACTCTGCGGAATCTGGTCTTTATTTACTGAAACTACATAATCGCTGAAATCTCTAGCCGGTTTAGTTTCATCTTTTCGCTTAACTGTAATCGTATCGAAAAGCTTCTGAACCGGCGCATTGCCCATCTTCGATGCATGTTCAAAAATTAATAACTTTCTTGTACCCATCAAACCACGGGCGGCGGATCGATCATGTTCAAACATCTTCTCCAACGCTTCCCATAAGAGGTCTAAATCTTCTATGGAAAAACCAGTCTGATTAGCAAGCGGCGCTGAAACAAAGCCATGAGCCAAATACAAGCCATAAGGAATAGTGAACTTTCGGCCCATCGTCCGATTATCGCCGCCTTGCTTTTCGGCTTCTTCTTTAGTAGTAACCGCCATTCTGGTAATACTATGCTCAAGCGACACAACAGGATCTACCGAACGCGCAAACGTAAATTGTACCGGTCCTCGCACCTGACCGGCATTAGCGCCTGTCGTCATCACCGCGCCAAAAGTCCGTATATCGTAAAAATTTTGACATAAAAACTGTTTAGCGCGTTCAACTTCTTTACCTTGCCCTTGCCCGGATTTTCTTCTTTTCCCGTCTGCCGGATCGACCGGATCCTTTTGTAAATCAATGTTTAAGCTAATGTATGCTTGCTCGATTGTATTGTTTAATATCGCTTTTTCTTTAATAAAAATACTGTAAGGAGCTTTTTCTTCATTTTTTAGACTTACATAATTTCTTACTTTTCTTTTCAAACATACATCAGTAATCAATCCATGGCCGGTCTCCGCGTCAATTCGCGGTAAATTACCGGCATCCGGGTCTCCGTTAGGATTTCCGTCTTTAACATCAAAAAGAATAACCAAATCATAACGTTTTTCAATAGTACTCATTTTTTATACCCCTTTCATAAAGCAAATTATTTCAATTCAATAGCGATATTCTCACTTTTAGTAAAAAAAGCTTGCCTTTGATGATAATAGCCGATTGCAAAACGTCCTTGTTCGTGTAAATCAAGATGAGCAGGAAAATCATTTAAATTACCCATTATTTCCCCTAACAACCGTTCAAAGTTCACTACTCTACCTCTATTATCCATCTTGGCCAGGTGATGATTTTTTAATCGAAGTAAATTAGTAAAGACAGTTACCGGTGTTGTGCATGCAGTGCCATAAAAACGTTCCCGAATCGTAGCGTTAATTCCCGGATTTGCTTCTTCTTGAATCTTTTCAAGCGTGGCGAATAATCTTCCAAGTTGATAACCGATTGATGGTTGAGATACATCCAATTCCATCTTAACCTCCTTTATATTTTGATTAGGATAAAACCGATAATAACGGTTTAAGTATGCTTTTATCAAAGCTGCGCGGACTGGTTTGACTCTATTTACCGTATCGCTACGAATCCTCCGCAGCGCAGCTTGGAGTAATGTAGCCGGGTAAGGCGCCCCATCCAAAATTGACCTCATAAATTCACCGGCTAAATTAGGAGGAATATTTTCGCTCTTATCTTGAGTGGCAATATTCACTAAGATGCGCCAAATTGAATAGTATTTCGGCTCTTTGGGCGGTTTAATAATCGAAAAATCTTCGAAATATTGCCTAATACGTGTTGCATATTCGCTAATTGTTCCAAAGTGCCAAAATCGAATTGCGATTCGGGCTGCGTTTGGGGAAAGGCCTAAGATATAGAAACGGGTATTACTATCATCATCCCTATATGCGCCGCTGTTAACCGATTCAAAAAGCGCTTTTACACGTTCCGTGCCGGCATCGGGGTTATCTTTATCAGGTTCCTTGAAAAAGAAAGAGAAATCCGATTCAAAAGATGTTTGCTTTTCGGACCAGAACACCGTTGATGCATCCCCTATGGAAAGTCGTTGCTTTGAATCTTTCCCAAGAAGAGTATTGAGCGCCGTAGTATAAGAAAACTCTGCCTCGGTGCCAACAGGAGCATTAAGGCCTTGTACTTTACCATATGATTTGAAAGCATCCAAATTAAATGAAACAATATTTGCTCCCGCAGATTGAGCGCCGTAGACTCCTTTTATCGATGTGTGGAGGACCTTAATTTTTGCATTCTTTCCTGTCATCAAACAAACACCTACATTATCATCAACTGTATTCTTGGCATTTAGTGAAATTTTAGATATTACATCCGGATCTTGACAAACTAAATGAGAATCCGTATTCATACGGAATGACAGGTTCGGGTTTGTTTCTACAATTTCTTCCCAACAACTCTCTTTTAATAACCTGTCTTCTGTAACATTGTTAAGAAAATTTACAATCGTTTGAACAACCTTTATATCTCCTAGTTCATTGGTTAATCGATTAATAAATGCTTTTTTCTGATTAAGCGCGCGTTCTCGGTTACCTTTATTGTCAACCCCAAATACATATCCGGCAACATCCCAAAGAAGATTAGCGGCAATTCCCGATGTCTTTTTTACTGCCTGGGGTACAAGAAAAGTTTTGGCCCTCTTCTTCTTTCCTTCACTTTCTCTGGTATCTTCAATTTGAATCAGATTTCCGTCATGATCTAAAACAATGATAAAAGGGATTTCTTTTCTCTCCCACCCTTCCGGCGCAATATCGCTATCCGGATCAGCTGCTTTCCTGTCATAATACTCCTTCAGAGCTTGCAAGATCATCCCCGCACCTCCACTTCCCGGCGGTTCGTATTTACAGTACCCTTTTCGAGCTTTGCCCGAAAGAACAATGGCGACGGGTTATCTTTGTCCTGTTCGAAATCCAGATCATATAACATGAATCCCAAGTCCCGCGTTTCATTAATCGGTTCCGACGGTTCCTCCCTCGGATTGACCAAGTAGAAATCACAGGCAAATTCTCGACACCCTAAGTAGGGGCGATGGAAGCATTGACCTTTCTTTGACCGCCGTTCAAACATTGCCGCATATTTGGCCTCGGTTTCATCAAGTCTAACCATTTCACTTCGTTCTTGAATATCCGCCCAATATTCAGGTGAAGTAGAATGGTTTGCTTTTCTCTTTTCAGGAGGGATAAAGTCAAAATATCCATGAATACGATACCTGACATCCCTTAAAAATAAACCCGCGCGTTGTTGGCGTTCATCTTCTATGAAAATCCCCATTGGAGCGCCAACCGCGCCTGATAGTTGTTTTGTAGTGGGGGGCGCGATTGTTTTACCTACCTCATTACGGCGGACGGAAATCCATCTAATCGGATTAAGCACCTCAATTTTCGTAACATTCCACCGAATGGCGGGCTTCCACAAAATTGCCTCAAAGATCGCCCTAGCTGCCGATGGAGTCATTACATCGTAACTTACCCGTTCCACTTTCATTTCCGGTCTGGTAAAACAAGCATAGTCGCCCCATACTTCCAAACACCAGTCGTGCAACTGCCTCATCTCCTTTCTAAATAATAAATCTTCCCGGATCGTTTTCCGTCTCTCCCACAAGTAACCCTGTACTTTCCGAATATCCTTCATTGCTTCTAAGCACAAAAATGTTAGGATGCGCTTCATCAATTAAACCTTGTTGCTGTAGCAGATCAAACTCGTTATTATAAACATTTACCGTATATCTTTGCAGTTTCCGCATTAACCATCGTTCCGGTCCCTGGGATTTTAACAAATCAATCAAGTTACCGCTTTCACCGTACTGAACAATAATTGTCTTTTGCTTGGAATCGTCAATGATCCGAAATTTTTGCGCCGCCGTTCTAAAGTTAATACCGCACTCCTGCCGGTCAGGACTTAATAAATTTACAATCCCTTTAGAGTCCAATGAATTAGCTTTCCAATATAATTCGAAAAAATAGCTTTCAAATAAGTCATTATCCAAAGGGTCCTGGGGTTTGGACGCAAAAATACCGTAAGTAGTATCCGCCGCCTTTCGAAGAATACCTAACGGCGCTTTTTTAGGAGCATTAAAGACAACAACTTTTCCCGGTTCCGGCAATCTACCTTCCCTATTGCAACGCCCCGCCGCTTGCGCAATCGAGTCCAAACCTGCAAGCGCCCGATAAACCACTGGAAAATCAAAATCCACCCCTGCTTCGACTAACTGGGTACTAATGACCCGTACCGGCTCTTTATTTTTAAGTTTTTGCTTAATTTTTGCAATCACCTCGCTCCGATGTTGACCGCACATCAAAGCCGATAAATGAAAAGTTCCTTCCGGCATCATCTTATGTAATTCCCGACAACTCTTACGATCCGAGACAACACACAAGACTTGTTCATAATTAACTAACTCATCAGCTATTTCTTCCCAACTCGATGTTATGTTAGGATCTTCCGGAAGTTCAACCCGAACACGTTTTAATGAGTTATAGAGTTCTCTGACATCATCCCTATCGCCCATTATCTCTCTGATATTTTCAAGCCCTTTAAACGGTATTCCGTCAACCATTCGCTTTCCAAACGCCGGTTGGGTCGCGGTTGAAATCACAAAACTAACATGATAATGTTCCACCAATAGTTGCATTGTTTCAAGGATCGGGGCTAAATAATCCACCGGGACCAATTGGGCTTCATCCAAAATAACCACTGAATTGACAATATTATGGAGCTTGCGGCAACGGCTGGATTTAGCCGCAAACAACGATTCAAAAAATTGCACCGAAGTTGTGACGATAACCGACGCATCCCAGTTTTCCGTTGCAAGGCGGGATTTTGGGGTTAAATCATCCTCATCCAAACTTGAATGATGTTCCACAACTTGGTCAGCGCCAACTGCAGCACGAAACACATCAGCGTTTTGTTCGATAATACTTGTATAAGGAATTACATAGATAATCCGGTCCAAATCATGCCTTTTAGCATGTTCCAACCCAAACGCCAGTGTGGATAATGTTTTTCCTCCACCCGTCGGCACGGAAAGTGAAAAAATACCCTGCTGTTCTTGAGCCATTCGGACACACTTTAAGCGAATTTCTCTTCGGATTTTATTGACCGGTGTATTCTCCGAAGTATCATCCAATTTCTTAATGAATGTATTAAAGCGTTCAAGTAGTTCTACAATTAAACAATAACCGCCTCTACCTTCAGCTTTGTTCTCATCCATGTAACTTTCAGTATCCAAAAAATCAGCATCCACCAAGCATGAATATATCATTCTAATCCAAAGGGACAAATCCAAGCCATTTGCAAACCTCCAAGGAGGCAGTTCCGGTTTTGACGCTTTTAGATTAGCTGCAATAAAAGGGGCGATCTCAATTAAATCCTTGACCTGACTCTCCTGAAATTCTAAAGCCGACTGCCCGGCTCCTTCCGCGCTGGACCAGTCCGGCAGTCCCGCATGATGTCCGGCAATGCAATAAGCCAATAACCTGCCAAAACCTTTGCCGAACAATTCTTCTGCTAATTTAGCGCCATGTATGGCATGCGGCATCTTCCCCGGTTTATTTTCCATATGAGCTTCTTCATCAAAATACCCGCTTTTTCTACGTATGTACTCTTGCCATACCAACCTTCCTTTACCGGCGTCATGGGCTAATCCAGCCACTTTACCCCATTTTCCGGAATCAAACTTGGAGGCATAAACTTCAGCAAATCGCGCGGTACTTTCCAAATGTTCCGACAATAATTGTGGTTTTGCCCATGAACCATCCTCGTTCTTTCTCACATGTGCGATAAACTCATTAATCATTGTAATTTTCCTTTACTTTTTTTGATATTGATGAATTTACGTTCATTCATTAGAAATCAATAAATAGTGGCATATGGTCGCTATAACTAACCCACTCATCATATTTCCCAATTGAAAACTGTTTAATTTGTTTCAAAATATTAAATGATGTAAATACATAATCAGTATGATAATAATTGTCCTTTTTTCGATATAAATAAAATGTCGGTTCGGTCTCTTTCCCAAATTCTTTATTTTTTGAATAATGATATATACTTTCAATCCGATACTTTTTTAAAAGCGTAATTAGATCAATCTTCTTCCAATTAACTCAATCCTCACCGCCGCCCCTCTTTACTGAAACAACATTCAAAACTACATCAAAGTAGAGAGGGGCTTTCAAATGTAACTTGTTAGCTCAAACCCACACGGGGTGAGTCAATTTTTTGTTTCCCTATCTTCCACTATACCATCCACCACCGTCACCAACTGTCGGTCTAAAAAAATTCCGCAAGTAAAAGAGTAGGACACTAAGGGGTTGATTCCAACCCATAGATCTCCCGCATCCGTTCAACCTCCTGCCGGAACTCCTCCCTCAACTCCTCCGGCTCCAAGACTTCCGCATGACCACCAAAAGAAAGCGCCCACTGTTTGATCTCCGTCAACCCGCTCACCTCGGCTTTAAAAACAACTCCGCCGTCGGGTAATTCTTCCAGATTCTCCCCATCCCGGAGCGTCCTTTCTCTGATCCAACGGGCCTGAAACGAATCGAACCTAATGGCCGCCTGGAATGGTTGGCCCCGCATAATTCCCCAAACCCCTTCCAGATACTTCTCAATATTAAAATCCGCCGGATAATCAAATTTTTCCGTCAAGACCTCCAAGTCCCGAATCCGGTCCACCGCGAAGATCCGTACCTCATTTCGGAAGGAACAAAAACCGATTAAATACCAAGCCCCATCATAAAACCGTAAGTGATAAGGATGAACTACCCGCTTCATACTGGTTTCCGTCGAAATTGATTGATAAAACATTCTCACCTGCAAACATTCCCGCGCCGCCCGGCGCAGCCCGGAGAGATGCTCGGCCACCCGCCGGTCCTCGCCCCGGAGCGGCTCAATATCGAAAGAAATTAACTCCTCCAACTGCGGGCCGGAAAGCTTCCCATCGGAACCAAGCAAACATTCCAACTTCTCCCGGAGGGAACCCAGTTCCGTCTTGTAAGTTAACCCTTCCACCTGCGACATGAGCTTTAGCCCTAAAAACAAAGAGATAATCTCACCCTCGGTCAAATTAGGTGTGGGCATGGAAAAATCCTTAGTAAAATAATAACCCCGACGGAGCCGGTCATACTCGAGGGGCGCTTGCATCCGGTCGCGCAACAGTTCAATGTCCCTTTCAATCGTCCGGGGACTCACTTCCAGTTTCACGGCAAGCTTACGGCAGTCGGGGTATTGTCTATTTTTAATTAAAGTATAAATCGTCCAGATCCGAACTATAACACTTCGACCGGTCCGATCTTTTGTCAATTTGATACCTTCTTTATCCAGTCATATACATTTTAATTCCACCTTTTTCCGTTATTTCCTGCCGAAAACCTACAACTAAAACATAACCAATCAAAAAACCGCCATTTTCAGCGGCTTAGTTAGCTGAATATTTAAGAGTCTCCCCTCAACATTATTATGACTTGGAAAAAGGCAGACGCCGTTTGAATATTGACCTTATAATACAATTGGCGGATTATTTCCAAGTTTCCATCGATTATCTGTTAGGAAGAAACGCTGAGGACCTTGTTGATGAAAATAAATTCTCGGACCTTTCGGAATCAGCAAAAAAAGAAATAGCTGATTTTGTGGAGTTTATAAGGCAGAAATATAAAAATGAATAAACAAAAAAAACGAACCGCCTCAAAAAGCAGTCCGTCCAATCTTTAATTCACTTCCTCGAACCCACCATCACTCCTGACTCCTATCTCCTACTTATTAACCCGCTTCAAATACTGATTAGTCCTGGTGTCCACTTGAAGCACATCCCCATTCTCAACAAAGAAAGGCACGTTAACCACAGCGCCGGTCTCGAGGGTAGCCGGTTTGGTGCCACCGGTAGCGGTGTCTCCCTTAAAGTTAGGGTCAGTCTCAACAACTTCCAACTCAACGGTGTTCGGCAGTTGCACACCGAGGATCTCATTTTGATACATTTGAATCGCTACTTCCATATTCTCTTTTAAGTATTTAGGAGCGTCGCCCATCTTCACTTCTTCAATGGTCAACTGCTCATAACTCTCCATATCCATAAATACATAATCAGCTTCACTCTTGTATAAATACTGCATATCGCGGGTTTCAATCCGAGCCGGTTCCACTTTTTCATTGGAGTTAAAGGTACGCTCAATCGTTGAGCCGGTCCGAATGTTGCGGAGCTTGGAACGGACAAAAGCCGCTCCTTTTCCGGGCTTTACGTGCATAAAGTCGATGACCTGAAATAGTTGACCGTCAATCTCCACCGTTAAACCAGTCTTAAAATCAGTTACCGAAATCGCCATAATTTATCCTCCTTAGAAACAAAACACCGTATGTATATTCTCTAAATCCAAACTACCATTTTAAGGACCAAAAATATTCTATCATACAGCCTGTCCCTTGTCGAGTTAATTTTAGGCGCAATTGGGGTAGCATATTCTCACCACTCTCAAAGCTCCAATAACCTATCCTTCGGCGAACCCGTCAAGTTATGGATCCCCTTTTCCTCAACCACCACCAAATCTTCGATCCTGACCCCGCCCCAATTGGGAAGGTAAATCCCCGGTTCAACCGTAACCACTGCTCCTTGGGGAATTGGTCCTGATTCATGGGGCGATAGTCTTGGATTTTCGTGAATATGCAAACCCACGCTATGGCCTAATCCATGCCCGAAATTTTCGCCATAGCCGGCTTGAGAAATCACTTCCCGGGCTTTACAATCAATTTCTCGGCCAGTCAAACCCGCCCGTATATATTCCAAAGCTTCCAGTTGGGCTTTGAGTACTAACTCATAAATCCGCCGCTGCTCCGGATCGGCCTTACCAAACACCACCGTCCGAGTCATATCGGCACAATACCCTTCATATAAAGCTCCGCCATCAAGCAATACAAAATCTCCGTTCCTGATTTCCTTACCGCCCGGCGCGGCATGGGGTAGAGCAGCCCTTGGTCCAAAAGCCACAATAGTCGGGAACGCGTTTCCTTCGGCGCCGTTCAAGCGCAACTGATAGTCAAACTCTAGAGCCAGATCCCGTTCTTTAACTCCGGGTCCAATCCGGGCGACTGCTTTCTCCCAAGCAATATCAGTAATCGCCGCAGCCCGCGCTATTAATTCCACCTCACGGGCTTCCTTAACCCGGCGTAACTGCTCCACCAAATCCGTTACCGGCGTCAGGGATACCTTCGGATTGATACCATCCTCTAGTTTTTGAAACTCTTCAACAGTGAGAGTTCCAGCTTCAAAGCCGATCCGCTCCCAGTTCAATTTTTGAAGCAACTCCCTGATACTAGCCCAGAGTTGGGGGCCTTGCTTAAAAATTTCAAACCCTTTGCTTTCCAAAGCAGCCTGTTCCCAATAACGAAAATCGGTAACTAAAAAAGCTTCCTCAATCCCAATAACCAATACCCCCGAGGAACCGGTAAAATCACTTAAATAACGCCGGTTCTCCCCGTTGGAGATTAAGACGCCCTCAAGTTCCCGCTCCCGTAATCGAGTTCTTAAGTTTTCCAAGCGCGACATTAATTCGGCTCCAATCTAGAAAAGGTTATCGAAAAAATGATTTCTCAGTGTCTCAGTGTCTCTGTGGCCAATAATGATTTAGCCACAAAGGCGCATAGACACTGAGTTAATAGCTTATTTTCATCTTTTAATGCGCCCGGATGAACGATTATCACAACAACTTCTTCAACGCCCGTAGACCCAATAAGTAACTCTCAAAACCGAATCCCATTATCTGTCCGGCGGCGATAGGGGCGATTACCGATTGATGCCGGAACTCTTCCCGTTGATGGATGTTACTGAGGTGGACCTCCACTACGGGTAGCCCCACCCCGGCCAAAGCGTCTCGCAAAGCGTAACTATAGTGGGTAAAAGCTCCGGGGTTGATCAAAATCCCCTCCGCCCAAGAGGCTTCCTGATAAATCCGGTCGATCAAAGCCCCCTCGTGATTGCTCTGAAAAATTTTTATTTCAATCCCTAACTCTCCGGCAGTGACTTCCAGCAACCGGTCCAACTCTTCCAATGTCCCGGAACCGTAAACCTCCGGTTCTCTTTTACCAAGCCAATTCAAGTTCGGACCATGAAGGGTCAAAATATTATTCATCTTTAGACTCCCCCCAACTCCAATAGAGTATCCTTAACCGTTTCCCCCGGTATTTCGTTGGAAATGGTAACCTGCCCCAATCTTTCAGGCAACACCCAACGGACCTTCCCGTACTCCACTTTTTTATCCAAATACAACAAGGAGATAATCTCCGCCACATTCAACCCCGGTATTGCCGTAGGCAGATCTAAAGCGCCAAATAAAAAAGCCAAAGATTGTTCCAAACCGCTATCTTGTAAAGTATCATTACGGATTGCGATTTTAAGCGCGGCCAAGATTCCTACGGCCACCGCTTCACCGTGTTTATAATATTGGTAATCGGTAATGCTTTCAAGAGCGTGTCCTATGGTATGGCCGAAGTTTAAAATCCCTCGTAACCCGGTTTCTTTCTCATCCTCCTGGACTATCCGGGCTTTAATCCGGCAAGAACCTTCGACAATCTCCGTCATTAACTCCGGTTTCCGGGTTTTAAGCGCCGGTAATTCATTCAGCAGCATCTTAAAGTATTCAGGATCCAGAATTACTCCGTGTTTAATCACTTCCACCATTCCCGAGCTAAACTCCCGGTCCGGCAAAGTCCCGAAGGTCGCCACATCGCTCACTACTAAAGAAGGTTGGTAAAAGACACCGATTAAATTTTTGCCCTGAGGATGATTAACCGCAGTTTTTCCGCCAATACTCGAGTCAACTTGGGCCAACAGGGTAGTCGGGACCTGAATGAACCGGATTCCCCGCATGTAGGTCGCAGCCACAAAACCGGTCAGATCGCCGATGACTCCTCCTCCCAAAGCTACCAAAACCGATTTACGGTCGTATTTTCCCTTAACCAGTTGATCATAGATCCGGTTAGCCTGCTCTAAAGATTTATATTCTTCGCCATCCGGTATTAAAAACGCTTCCGCTTGATAACCGGAAGAACGTAGGCTATCCATTAACGGCTCAAGATACCATTGGGCCACGGTGGGATTGGTGACAACCATAATCCGGCCTTTGACCCCATTTGCTGCGAATAAGACCCCACTTTGGGCCAGCAAATCGGAGCCGATCAAAATCGAATAACTACCTTCGCCCAACTCCACGTTTAGCTTTTTCATGAAAAGCTCCTTAAATCCGGTCCCATTTGGGATCCAAGTTGGATACCCCCCGATATGCCTTAGCCATGTAAAGAGCATCTAGAATCGCAATTCGCACCATAGCCTCGCAAACCGGGTAGATCCGGGGACATAACGAAGGGTCCCTTCTGGTAATCGGTTCTAAAATCGTATTTTCCATTTTACTCATATTTACGGTCGCCTGCGGGACGGATACTGTGGGAGTAGCTTTAACGGCGACTCTGATCCGGATCTCCTCCCCATTGGTAATCCCGCCTAAAAATCCTCCGGAATTGTTGGTCTTAAATCTGACTCTGCCCGAAGCTGAATCAAAATAGGGTTCATCATTTGATTCCGAGCCTTTCAGCTCCGCATGATTAAAACCGGCCCCAAACTCCAATCCTTTGATCGCTCCAATGGACATAATACCATGGGCAATTGTAGCATTCAGCTTATCAAAGACCGGTTCCCCGAGGCCGGACGGAACGCCTTTGGCGATGATTTCCACCACTCCGCCGCAAGTATCTCCCTCTTCCTTTACCTTAATAATATCGGCAATCATCTCCTCGGCCTTCTCCAGATCCGGACAGTTTAATTCATTCTTCCGATAATTGGCCTTGGCCTGTTCATAACTGATTGGCCCGGCTTTAATCCCGTGGGATTCGGTGACAAAACCGATTACATCGATTCCAAAGGTATCCAAAACCGCTTGGGCGATTGCCCCTCCACCGACTCGCGCAGCGGTTTCCCGGCCCGAAGCGCGACCCGCCCCTACCCAATCGGCATAGTCGCCGTATTTTTTGAAAAAGGTATATTCGGCATGACCGGGCCGGACCACATCCTTATAACTGCGATACTGATCCATATGAATATCTTCGATATCCACATTGGGAATGACCAAACCTACCGGGGCCCCGGTAGTTAAATCATCCTCCATTACCCCGGAAAAGATATAAACTTTATCAATTTCCTTCCTGGGAGAGTCCAACTTCGACTGGCCCGGTTTCCTTTTATCTAGTTCTTTTTGGATCATATCCGGCGTTATTTTAATCCCCGGCGGAACCCCATCAACGATCGTCAATAATCCTCCGTATAGTTCCTTAGGTATCGCCAAATTTTTGCGAAAACCACCGGCATATGATTCGCCACAGGTAGTTACCTTAAATAGTTTACCAAAAGTATTACCCATCATTTGAACCAACTCCTCGCCTAATATATTAATTAATCCCTCAGTTGAAGTTCCCCACCGCAGGCTTTGATTAAATCAAAAAACTCGGGGAAAGTGACATTAGCCGCCTCAGCTGTATCGATTACCGTCTCACCCGGGATCGATAGTCCAGCTATTGCCAAGGCCATTACCACCCGATGATCGTTATATCCATTGACCGGAGCCCCTGATAATTTACTTTGCTTAATAATCAAACCATCAGGGAGTTCCGTGACATCTGCGCCCAGTTTTCGAAGTTCTGCGCACATTACCCGGATCCGATCGGTTTCTTTTAAGCGTGCCTGGGGGACATTTACCAAACGGGTCTCTCCTGTAGCAAAACACCCGGCCACCGCCAAAGCGGGCAAAGAATCAGGGATCGAGTTTAGATCGAACTCCCCGCCTTTAAGTCCGGCGCCCTTAATTTTGATTAAACCACTGTCAACCCCTATCTCCGCACCCATTTGTTCTAAAACCGACAAGACCTGTTTATCTCCTTGAGGATCCCTCAGATCTAAATTCTCCAAAACAAACTCTCCCCCGGATATAGCCGCCAAGACCATGAAAAAAGTGGCGGAGGAAAAATCACCGGGAATGATGGTTTTAAAAGGGCGGTATTTTTGGCCGCCTTTGATTAAGATCGATTTGAAATCCTCATTCCGGTACTGGATATTCTGTTTATCCAGCCACCAAAGGGTCATTTCCACGTAAGGAACTTCATTTAGTCTGGTCGGTTTGATCTCCGTATCCATTTCCAATAAAGGACAATTAAGCAACAATGATGAAAGAAATTGCGAAGTTACCGCATTAAGACTGGTGAATCCGCCTTTAGCCCTACCTCCGACGATTACCGGGGCCATCCCGTTACCTCTGGTTGAAAAAGCTTGACCACCTAGATTATTAATAGCATCAAGTAAAGGTCCCACTGGTCGGCGGCGAATTTGGTCATCGCCGGTAAAAACCGTGTGTCCCTCTCCCAAGGCGGCGGTCATCACGGCAAAACGCAAAGTAGTACCGGAGTTGCCAACATTAATAACATCGAGAGGAGTTTGGGGGAGGCCGTTAAAGCCCCGGACGATAAATCTATCTTTGTCAAATTGGATTTTAGCTCCAAAAGCTTGACAGACTTCAACTGCGGATAAAGCGTCATTTGAAATAAGAGGATTGATAATTTCCGACTCTCCATCGGCCAGACCAGCCAGAAATAGAGCCCGGATCGTGTGGGATTTGGAACCGGGAATGCGGACTTTACCCCCGGTTTCGGATCGGACAACTTTTAATAACATGATAACCCTTCCTACCGTTCTACAAGTTCTCAAATAATACTAAAAATATAATATAGATATCACTATAAGTCAAATCATTTTTGCAGGTTTATTTGGATACATGATGAAATATAATTCCAATCTTTGAACACAATGGAGGTATGAAATGTCTCACGTATTCCGCCAGTACGACATCAGGGGAGTCGCCGGCCGGGACTTGACCGAGGAGTTCGTCGCCGAACTAGGCAAATCTTTAGCCACTTTTTATCATCGTAACAATGTCGATACCATCAGTTTAGGGTATGACTGCCGCTTAAGCAGCCCCGGTTTTCGAAAAATTTTATTGGAAAATCTGCTTAACTCCGGGATTAATATCTATGATGTGGGAATGGGCCCCACCCCTTTGGTCTATTTCTCCTTATTCAATCTACCTGTAGGAGGCGGGGTGATGATCACCGGCAGCCATAATCCGCCCAATGAAAACGGATTCAAAATTTGTCTGGGCAAGACCACTATTTACGGAGAACAAATCCAAGAAATCAAAGGAATTATGGACGCCAAAGATTATCAAAAGGGCCAAGGAAAGCTGGTTGAACATCCGATTATTCCTGAGTATTTACGATACTTGAAATCCATTATTAAACCGGGGGCTAAAAAGATTAAAGCGGTTGTCGATGCCGGCAACGGCACCGGGAACCTGACCGCTATCGAGTTATATCAAAGCCTCGGCTGGGAAGTGATCGACTTATACTCCGAGCCGAACGGTAATTTCCCCAACCACCACCCGGACCCGACTTTACCGGAGAACTTGGAACTGCTGACCGCTAAAGTTAAGCAGCACCAAGCCGACCTAGGTATCTCCTTTGACGGCGACGCCGACCGGATCGGGGTGGTTGACTCTAAGGGCCGAGTTTTATGGGGCGATCAACTGATGATCATCTATTCGGCGGAGATTGTCAAGCATAATCCGGGCGCGAAGATCATCGGCGAGGTCAAATGCTCTCAAACCATGTTCGACCAGATCGAGAAAATGGGCGGAACTCCAATCATGTACAAAGTGGGGCATTCCTTGATCAAAGCCAAAATGAAAGCGGAAAATGCTTTACTAGCCGGCGAAATGAGCGGCCATCTCTTCTTCGCCGACCGTTACTACGGCTATGACGACGCCGTTTATTCCGGAGCCCGGTTGTTGGAGCTATTGTCCAACTCCGAAAAATCTTTGGCGGAGATGGTCGACGAACTTCCCGTGACTTGTTCCACCCCGGAGATCCGGTTTGACTGCCCGGAAGAGAAAAAGTTCAAGGTTGTCGAGAAGTTGGTAAAATCATTTGCGTTAAAATATCAGGTAATCGATATTGATGGGGCTAGGATTATTTTTGAAGACGGCTGGGGTTTGGTGAGGGCCTCCAATACCCAGCCGGTGTTGGTGCTCAGGTTTGAGGCGGATTCGGAGGAAGCGTTGGAGCGGATTCAAAAGGAAGTCAGGGGTGAGTTGGAGCGGTTGATGGCTTAAATATATTTCAAATTCTCCGGCGCGCTTCGGATATTTCTGCGTTAATTTCTGCTAAAGACATCTCCGGCTTACCGTTACGGATAGAGGTAAGCCGGAGTTTATTTACTGCTTTCATTGCCAGATCTTTTTCTCTTGGAGAAACAATTTTACAGTGCAGTGAGCCAAGATTACTCAATAACACTTGGATTAACAAAACTCATTTAAGATACTTTGACATTATATTAATATATCTATTGTTTACCCCCGCTCTAACTTAACGGAAAAAAATGCTTTAACGAGGCGGAAAACTAATGTAAAATAGAAACTAAAAATGGAAAATGGAAGCTGTAAAAAAGTGTTCCCGCACCCAGCTTCACTTTTAGCTAAACGGCCTTCGTAGCGCTCTTCGGAGGTGACGTTATGAAGTTCCCGCTCGATGGCGAACAGCTTATTGCAGAAATCCAATCCTTCCTGGGCGGCGGTCGGAACGGATCCTTTATCAGGCATGGCTTTTAAGGCCTCGTCGAACTTGCGCCGCGCATGGGCCCAACAGCCGACCAGCCGTATATTGGACAAATTGTCATATCCCGCGTATCCATCGACATGCAGGTATCCTTTGAATTCTTTAAGAAACCGGGCCGGGTGCTTGCTGGCCCTGGAAGTCTGGTAATCATATAAAACGATGGGCGGACCGTCTCTTCCCGTGCGGTACAGCCATATGTAGGAAGTGGAGGTGATTGTTTCTCCGGAATCTCGCAATACTCGCAAGGTGGTTTCATCCGCATGAAGAATCTCTTTTTGGAGTAAATGCTCCCGCATTCTCTCATATAAAGGCCATAGCCATCTGTTGGAACCTTGAATCATCCAGTTGGCCATAGTCTGGCGGGAAAGCCCGACTCCCATCCGTTTCCACTGTTCTTCCTGGCGATATAGGGGCAGCCCTTCTACAAATTTTTGGCTCATGACGTGGGCCACATGGCTGACGGCGACGCTAAACTGCCTGGAAGTACGGGGTTGGGCATGGGGGCTGTTTGAATGGGAGTAGCAATTTCATTTTTTTCGCAATGGCGGCAACTATAGACGTACTTTACATGCTTGACCACGCTTACCTGCGCCGGGATAATCTTTAGCTCTTGCCGTGTTTCAGCGCTCATTTCGTGCAAAGGTTCGCCACAACAAGAACAAACTTGCTCCGATTCGGGTAAACGATATTCAATGGTCTCCACCGGCAGGTCTTTTAGCATCTCTTCCCGTTGGCCTTTTGTCTTCCGTCGTTTGTAGGTGATTTCTTCGATGTCCGGTTCAGGAGCTTCCGGTTTAGCTTCCACTTCGGCCTCATTGAAGAGGTTTACTTGTTCCGGTGAAGTTTGTTCGCTGGAACGGCCAAAAAGCTTATGTTGTTTTAACCGGAATTGTTCTTCAAACCATTTGACTTTGGTTGACAATTCGGCTACTTGTTGCTTAAGTAAACTGTTCTCTTCTTGTAATTGTTCTACAGTGGTTGATTTGGTTGGATTCATGATCTATTAATTCACCAAAACTATTGATAATCCTTCACTTTAACGGATTTTAAGGTTAAAAAATCCTCAAATAACAACGCTTGCGGTTACTTTTTGACGAGACTGACTTTGATGAATGGATAGTCCGTCTAAAAGCCAGTTTAGCTCCCGACGGCTAACCACTACCGGGGCAGCGCCATCTTTGGGCCACTGGAATTTGCCTTTCTCTAATCGCCGGTAATGGAGTCTGAATCCATTATGTTCCCATTGGAGGATTTTGAGCTTATTGCGGTTTTTATTGCAGAATACGAACAGACATGGTGAGAAAGGATCAAGTTGAAACCTTTGTTGCACTATTGCCGCCAACCCGTCGATGGATTTACGCATGTCGGTGCCGCCACAGGCGAGATAGACTTTTTCGAATCCGGTATGGCTTAGCATATGGTAGCCAAGGTCTTAACGACATCCAACAATAATTGGCGGTCAAATCCCGGTTTAACAGTAAGGCTGGCTGCTCCGATTTGAATGGTTAGCCCGGTTGTGTTTTGGATGAATTCCGACTGGTCGATTCCAATTTCCAGCCATTTTTCAGGTTGTTTGTAGTTGTCTGTTTCCTTTTTTTCTTTTTGAAGCCAAGATTTGAAGGTGTTATAGTTGATGTTGTTTTGCTTACACCATGCTCTTTGTGTTTTTTCGCTGGCTTTGTATGCCGCGATGTTTGCGCGCCAATCGGTCTTTGGTTTTTTCAAGAATGATCATCTCCGTTTGTTTTTTGAAGATGATTATCTCAGATTTTTTCGGACTTTTCTAGGTGGGGGTAGTTTTACGCTTACTTATATGCAGCGGCCTCCAGACTCTCATTTTTGCCCTGGCCTATGACATAAGACGGGGTTATACGATGTCCGTTTCTCCTTGACTCGACTCCTATCAACCCCACTTATGTTAGTGCCGTCTGCAGAGTCGAGATTGAAGGATCAGGCGGTTCACGACTGTCGGGTTTTCTCTTTCATGGGTCGAGTACCGTCGGCAAAAGTATTCTTTTCCCTGAGAACGACGGTGATTTCCTGTGGTTCTTCGTGGGTCTGCAAAAGTTTGCTTAAGACTCCAAAGCAGAGGCAACATGTCAGAGCCGGGATTTGTTCACTCTCTGAATCTTAACGACTGTCAGTTATTTGCTTTTAATTTTAATCAATTAATCCATTATTGATATCAACTTTAAATTTATTGACTCTTCATCTTTAACAGGTTTAATTTCATCAAAATACATTTGTCGATTTAAAAAAATAATTGTTTGTATAATTTCTTTGTTACTAACTTCTTTAACTAAAATTAAATTTGGGTCAATTGCATAATATCCATAATCTTCTATCTCACTTTGGAAATCTTGTTGTAATCTTAAGATGTGGTAAACATTAACTTGATAATATTTACCATCTTTTCTAATATATACATCATTTCGGTAGCCTTTATTTATTGCTTCAAATTCAGCTAATTCACTATTATCTAAAACAAATACTTCTAGCTGTTCCATTATTGTCCTACCTTTACTGCCTTAATTTGATTCAATAATGATTGATATTGTTGCACATGCATTTCATATGCTGGTACTATTTCAAAGTGTCCTGGATTTACTCCTCTTTGTACAATTTTTAACCCTTTGGGTAAATATTCAATTCTGTAAGCACCTCCATATTTCGATACGGCATTAGGATCAACGTTTAAGGAAACACCATGTGTAGTTTTCATCAAACCTGTTTCTTTATTTATTCGGATTTCTCCAGCTTTAACCTCAAAAGAACTACCTCCTCGATATATCCTAGTTTCTGTTCCTTTATATATGACGGTAGCATTTTCATCACCAAAAAACTCTAAATTAAACTTAAACCCACCGGGAGCTCTTTCTACTTCGGCTTCAGTAACTCGAATAAGTTGAGGCTTTTCAACTGGCCGTTTTCCTTGTTCATAGTTATAGCCAAAAGCCATAAGCATGTATGGTAAAAATTGCATTCCAGGAGGATTTTCTTCAAATTTCTTTGACTCATGCCCAAATACACCAGCTCCAAAGGTATGAAGAATACTATCCCATATGATTTGACCAGTTGTTCTTCTATCAACATGACTTAAAGTTAGATTTACAGTACCTTCACTATCAACAGTATAAGTGTATTGTTCATATACCCTTCCGTTCTTCCCTGATACTGTAGCCATATAGTGTTGCAAACCGTTAGATGTAGTATATACTAAGTACTTTAAAGTTTCATTATTACCATTCGTATAAGTGTAGGTATATGATGTGTAACCATCCCAATCACCTTGCTTTACACTCTTAAACTCCCATTCACTTTCTGTATTAACCGGCGCATCAGCTAAACCACTAGGATCAATACGTGATAAAGGATTATTGCTACCATAAGTGTACCAGTTCAAGCCAAATTGAATCGGATCTTCGGAGATAAACCTCCCTATCTCCTGATCATACCACCGAGCGTTAAAGTAATACAACCCAATATCCTCATCCAAATCCTTCCCGGTAAACTTCGCCGCCTTCGCCATTTCCCCGGCAACCGAATGCTTCCCGCCAAACGGCGTATACTCACCGGTCCAGACCGTCTGCCCGGCCTCATCCGTCACCGCCACCGTCGAACCTAGATGGTCGGTATGGTAAAAATACTTTTTAGTTTGACCTGGATTGTCAAGGTTCCCATCGACTCTGGCAAAATGTTTGCCTAAGACATAAATATACTCCAGATACTCCCTATTTTCCTGCTCATATAAAACATTCCCGCCGGTGTCGAAGACGTAATAAACCGCCTTATCATTGCCCTGTTTCTTTAGGCGTAATCCTGATTCATCATAAAGATAACTTGCTACATCCTCATTATTCTTTGCGACTTTAACCAACCGATTCAAGAGGTCATATTCATAATCCCAGGTCGTGTCGGCGTTGATAGTGGCCTTCTTCTTCAGAATTGTTTAGATTCCACATTATTCAATTCCGCCTAAACCCGACTCACCCGGACTGCGTCCACCCTCTCTGCTTTGAAGTCGATCTTGATCAAGCTTTTTCAGCAAAGAGGGTAAAAGAATCGAAAATCACCAATTTTTCGAGCCCCTCTATGCTGAATATAAACAAAACCGGCTTCCAGGCAGAGAGGGGCTAACCAATGAGGCTTATGGCGATTACCATCGCGGGGTGAGTCACTTTTGGAAATTCCCGGACAATGCTTTTTTAATAATACTATCCTTTTCCGTGATTCCACTTCCGGGCGTCGTATCAAACCCTTTTATGAAAAAACCGCCCACTCCTTCGAATGGGCGATACGGGTTTGCATAATGCCGGTTTATACAATGCCCAGGCGGCTTTAAGGGGCGCGACCGCGGATCGGCCGATAGCCTTAGCCCCGAAGGTTTATGAGACTCTTACCCGCCGAGATTCCAGGCTTTCAGTTTAGGTAAGTGTCTCCGGCAGTCATAGTTCCCGGAGAACGACGAGGATTTTTCGTGGTTATCCGTGGGCCGCGAAGGCTTGGTTTTAAAGTTCCTTCTTGCATTTTTTCACTTCTCAAGGTATGACATGATTGGGAATTGGTCGATTGGTTTGTTCGCTTTCGCATTCTTCGGTAGACTGTCCGAGCTTACTAGAATTTGGCCCAATTTACAAATTAATTTTCTAATACGAATACAGTTTCAGACAATTGATGGCTATTCCACAAAATCTGACCAATGGCAAATCAAATATTCCTATAATGCTTCAATCTACTCTTCAATATCTTCTAAATCTAAAACATACAACGGGACATTATCATGTAATGTTTTTTGGAAACACTTGATATGACAAAAAAACTGCTGTTCTCTTTGTTTTTTCTTGTTTTCCCAATTGGTTAATAAGATTAATGAGCTAACATGTAGTCCTGAATTTTCAATTTTTTCGCCGCAAAAGCAACATTGAAAGTTTCTACTTTTCATTTTTTACTTCCATCCATAATTTTTTGCAAGTTTATTCAAGCTTTTTATACCAATGTTTTTTAAAACCGTAACAGTACTGGAATCTCCAATATAGAAAGATATTAAATAGTCGATTTGATCTTGTTTAGTACTGGCAAACCAATCAAAAGCATCCCATAAAGTTAAAACATTACCAACAATTCCAGCTGTTTTCCCGACTGACTTAGCACTCTTGAGTAATTTTCCACCATTTTTAGCCGCTTCATTACTAATTAAGTCTAGCAAAGAAGCGTATTGATCTATTTCATTTACATTTCCACGGATAGTGCTAACAATATCCTGCTTTTCGATTGGTTTCATTTTCATTAAATGTTTTTCAGCGAGACCTTGCAAAATGCTATGTCCTGGCAATAAGCTAGTGATGATTTTTGATCCCTCAATCCCTCGGTTTCCGCCATAATAACTATAATACTGAACTTCCTTTCCGCCATATGTCCTTTTTTCTATACACAAATAATGTTTTTGACCATCAGGATCAACAAATTCTATCGGATTATTATAAGTATATTGATACCAATTCAATCCATCCTTAATCGGATCCTCCGAAATAAACCTCCCAATCTCTTGATCATACCACCGAGCATTAAAGTAATACAACCCAATATCCTCATCCAAATCCTTCCCGGTAAACTTCGCCACCTTCGCCATTTCCCCGGCAACCGAATGCCTCCCGCCAAACGGCGTATACTCACTCGCCCAAACCGTCTGGCCAACCTCATCCGTCACCGCCACCGTCGAACCCAGATGATCGGTATGATAGAAATACTTCTTCCGCATCGAATTGTCAAGGTTCCCGTCCACTCTGGCAAAATGTTTGCCTAAAACATAAACATACTCCAAATACTTCCTATTTTCCTGCTCATATAAAACATTTCCCCCGGTATCAAAGACGTAATAAACCGCCTTATCATTGCCCTGTTTCTTTAGGCGTAATCCTGATTTATAATCCGCGACTTCCTCCACGGGGAAAGTCCATTACTGTTAAGTGTTTATGGGTTGGATGCTTAAGTGGA
>JAAYEK010000094.1 GCA_012728785.1 Bacillota bacterium
CAAAACTTTTACCTGTAGTTGCGCCAGTTCTGGCAAAAACTATATCGCCAATATCAAGAGCGTATTTGCTGTTTTCTTCATTCGAACATTTACAAAATGGTACAGTATCCCAATTGACATTATCATCCTGTATATCAGTAATTCTAAGAAACTTAGGCCCAATATCATCAGTTGTCGAAGAAGTAGTAAGACCATAATCAATTTTTTTCGAAATATCATTTAGTATAGCAATTGATAGTTTCATCCCACCATCTTCTCCAACTCATCCAATTCCTGCTGTATCTCCTTCTCCAACTCCCGTAACCGCGCTAAAATCACCTTCGGCGGATCGTACTCCACTTCCTCATGGACCACCTGTTTGTACCGGTTGATCGACAGATCATACCCATTCTCTACAATCTCAGCCTTTGGTACAAAAAACGCTTTCCCGGTCCGGTCGGTATCTCTACCCGGATCTTTCTCTTTCCACCGCTTCAAAATATCCGGAATATCATCTTTATCAGGTGTTGCATCCCGCTTATCATCCAAGGAAAACCCATCCGCCTCCATATCATAAAACCAGACATGGTCCGTCCTACCGCCCTTGGTGAAGATCAAGATCCCCGTCGATACCCCGGCATAAGGTTTAAAGACGCCGGAAGGCATCGAAATCATCCCTTCCAGTTGGTTCTCCTCCACCAATAAGCGGCGAATCTCCTTGTGGGCCTTGGAGGAACCGAAAAGCACCCCGTCCGGAACGATACAAGCACAGCGGCCTCCCAAGTCTAAAGCCCTCAGGAAAAGCGCTAAGAATAACAACTCCGTCTTTTTGGTACTGACTACGCTTTTCAGTTTGGAGTTAATGTCTTTTTCGTCAAGATTGCCTTTGAATGGCGGATTCGCTAGTACTATAGTATACTTATTCTCCTCCTCATACCCGGAGGAAAGACTGTCGGCATAACGGATGTTTGGTTCGTCAATCCCGTGGAGCATCAGATTCATCGCTGAGATCCGCAGCATCGAGCTGTCAAAGTCAAACCCGGAGAACATTTCTTTGCGAAAATAATTCCAGTCCGGAAGTATGTCCCCGATTTTGTCGTGAATAATGCCGTCCTCATCGGTAAAAACCGCCTCCGGCGAGGTATATTTCTTCAAGATATATTCACTGGCCGCTATCAAGAACCCGGCAGTGCCGCAGGCCGGATCACAGATCTGATCCTCAATCGACGGATCTAAAAGCTCCACCATCATTTCAATGATATGCCGGGGCGTGCGGAATTGGCCGTTCACACCGGAGATCTGAAGCTTCGATAACAAATACTCATAGAGATCGCCCTTGGTATCCTGATCGTCCATATTGATCCCATCGATCAACTGCACCGCTTCATATAACAAACTCGGTTTTTGAATCAAAAATACCGCGTCTTTCATGGACTGGGTAAAAGCCGAGTCTCCGTTGGTTAAGGTTTTGATAAACGGGAAAATCTTCTGCAGCATCAGATCGTACATCGCCTGCGCTTCAAAATTCTTGAACCGCCGCCAACTATAGTTTTCTTCCGGAAAGGCGCTCTTGTATTTGTCTCCGGTCCGGTTCGCCATCCGTTCTTTAAGCATCTCCCGATCATCAAACCGCTTGATGAATAGCAAATAGGAGATCTGTTCCACCACGGTCAACGGATTGGAAATCCCCCCCGACCAGAAACTATCCCAAAGCCGGTCGATTTTGCTTCGTGTTGCAGATTTTAACATCTATAATACCCCCTGAATCTAGATGTAAAAGTAAAACTTAGTATCATATTATCTTTTATAAGATTTTTTTACGTCTTTAAGCAATTCTATTTTAATTATTCTTTCAGAAGTTTCCTGAAGATCACTCTGATATACATATAAAACCCAAACAACTGGAAATACTTTTGTGTAAAAATCAACATAAAATGAATCTAATCTAATCTGTTCAGGTATCTTATCATAGAGAATTGTTAAATTATAATGTTTCGCTAACACAAACAAGCTTGTACCAATCAATGCAAAAGCTGGAGGAACAATGATTGTTAAATGTTGTTTATACCGTTTTAATACATATAACCAATAACCTAACTTATTGTTATCGGGTATACTTTTGTTATTTATTAAAGTTTTTAGAGCTCTAATTCTAGTCTCATCAGCTAGTTTTTTACTATCAAATTCCCTAAATAATTCATCTATGCTTTTAGGTATATCACCTAATCTAAATGATAAAAGAAATCCTGGAAGTACAAATATTAAATATATTATAAAAAGTATCACTGGGATAAAGAATATACAAACTAATATTGCTACTATCCCCTTCAAAGGATCTGTTCTTATTAAAAATGAAGCCATAATTATAGGAATTCCTAATGAGATATAAATCAACCAATTAAACAAATCCTTTAAGTTCATAAGCGATAGAAAATGCAAACGATAAAATTCCGAAATCGATATTAGTAATCGTTTTGGTGCTTTTTTCTCTTTATGTTTTCTTTTCATTTACTACCACACCTTATATAATTCTAACCCCCATACTCTACTTCTTTCACCCGATACGGCTCAATCAGCGATATCACTTCATCGTTCAATCGTTTATCGGGAAATACCCCGTCAATTCCTTGTCCGTTTACCGCCAAATATTGATCTTGGTACAGACTGGCGAAAGAAATACCCCGATTCTTAATAATATCATTTTTAATCATATCCAGCACTTTCATCTGTGTCGCCGCAATGGCCGGATGGGCGTAAATGAAGAACTCAAACCGTTTATTTAATTCCGCTTCGTCAACCCCGACAAACCTCCGTAACAAGCCATCCAAATCATCTTTATTGATATGGGCGTTCTCGGCTAATTCATCCAAAGTAAATTCAAACTTCCCGGAATCAAACAACTGGTATACCGTATGGCTGTCCAATTCGGTGAGTTTTTCCCCTTTACGGATCTTGTAAATCACCAATTGCATCTGCATCTCATTTTGCAAAGCAGTCTCCACCCGTTTGATATATTCATCCATATTCAAAGTTGGGGCGCTAAAACCATCGGCAATCCGTTCAATCCGTTGTCCGCTGTCGGTAAGGTTCAAAGTCAAGTATGGCCTGCCTATCAAATTACCCCGGAACTTCATCAAGTCCCGTAATGTTTTCCGGCAATGTTCCAGGCCATCATAATCCATACCGGTCCAAACTTCCCGATTCATCAACTGAAGCACATAGTCCCGCACACCTTGAAACTGGTTTAAGTTAAGCTTCAACCGTTGTAGCTCAAGGATTATCTTTTCAACTTGCCGCCCATATTGATGGTCGCCGGTCAATTGGGCCAACTCCATCCGGTGCAACTCATTATCGAACCAGATGGCGTCCAGTTGGCCTTGAACATCGACCCATTGCATCAAAGGGGCAATCTCCATTCGTAAAATATTGAGCAAATTATCATTCACCGCTAGCCAAGTCTGATCCGGTTTCAAGCTCTCTAAAACCTTCCATTTCTTCTTTACTTCAATCGTTCTTTCCGGAAGAGCGGCAATATCGTTACGGAGTAAGGCGATTATTTCCGCCCGGCGCGTGATATTACCTTGCCGGTTAAAGAACTCCAACAACCGGATTCTTAATTCGAACCTGACTTGTAAGGCGGATTTGGATTCGGACGGCAATTCACCCTCGGGGCGAATATCAAAGAACCGGAAATTACCCCAATGATCAAAGATGATGAAAATTTCCTTATGTTTTCCGGGGCCGAATAAATTTTCACAAAGCCGAGTCCCCCGGCCAATCATTTGGAGAAACTTGACTTTCGAATAAACCGGTTTAGCGAATGAAAGATTAACTACCTCCGGAACGTCAATTCCGGTATCCAACATATCGACGGAGATCGCGATCCGGGGCCGATCCTTTTCCTTAAAATCGTTCAACAAATCTTCATGGTTTTTAATTCTAGAATGAATGATCGCCGCCAATTTGCCTTTATATTGAGGATAAAGCTCATTGAAGATTTTTAGCATATATTCGGCGTGCCGGATATTGCGGGCAAAAATAATCGATTTGCCAATGGCGTCTCCTACCTTAATTCCCCGGTTCATCAAGGTTTGCAGGATGATAGCATTGGTATCGTGATTGGTGACAAACTCCTCCAAGGCTTCCCGGTCAAAGTCAATCAGTTCTTCGGAGAGTCCATCCTCCTCCAACTGGCGTTTTTGCTCTTCCGTCAGTTCATCCCAATGGATTCCTTTGCGTAGGAAATTGGTGGTTGCCTCCCAAGGCTGGTAACGCAATAAATAAGGCGGTACGTGACTATAAGCTTCTTCGTATGAATAATGGAAAGTAGGATCGCCATTCGGGCATCCAAAGAAGTTGAATGTATTGCGATTGATAAAATCCACCGGTGTGGCGGTCAATCCTAAAAGAAAAGCGTCAAAATAATCCAAAATATCTTTGTAAGACTTATAAATACTCCGGTGTGATTCATCGGCGATAATCAGATCGAAGAATCCGACATTATATTGGTCATAGTAATTGATCATCGTTTGATAGGTGGCAAAGTAGATACTGGCTTCCCGGTTATCAATGGTTTCCGGTGTAATCCTGACTCTAGGGCTGTCCGGCAAGAATACTTTAAAACTGTTCTTTCGGTCCATCGCTTGCTTTAAAAGTTCGTCCCGGTCCGCCAAAAACAAAACCCGTTTCACCCAATTGGTTTGAAGTAAGCCTTTGACCAAGGCAATAGCGGTACGAGTTTTGCCGGAACCGGTGGCCATTACCATTAAAGCCCGCCGCTTCCCTGCTTCATAATCTTCATAAACCCGCTTAATACCTTCGATTTGATAAGCCCGTCCCGCGATATTCGGGTCAATTTGAACGGTTTTCAAAGACTTTTTTGTTTTATGCTGTTGCATTAAATACTCAAGATTATCAAAGGAGTAAATCCCCCAAACCTGACGAGGTTCACTCGACGCATCATCCCACATCCAAGTTTCATGTCCGTTGGTATAATAAATCACCGGTCTTACTTGATACATTTGTTCCAGAGCGTCCGCGTACAACTTCGCTTGGTGCTGCCCGGTTGCCGGACTCTCCGAAGTCTTTTTGGTCTCAACCAAGGCAATGGGCTTACCGACATTATCAAAGAGAACGTAATCCACATAACCCTTGCCGCTGGGATTGGGAAAAGGACTGACCGGAAATTCCGTCTTAACTTGGTCCGGATTCGCAACATCCCAACCGGCTTCTTTTAACATTACATCGACAAGTTTAACTCGAGTTTCAGCCTCGGTTAAACCCAAGTCGTTTGTAATAATTGCCAAATCCTTTTCTATTTGTTCCGCATCCGGCTGCGCCAGTTCGAGCTGTTTCTTTAAGACTTCCAATTCCTTTTGATGAGCTTTGTTTAATTCCGCTTTTACCTTTTCGATTTCTTGTAAGTATTCTTTCCTACTATCTTTGGTAATTGCTTTTTCAACTTTCTTTTCCGGCCAAACAATCTGTTTGGGAATGTCGGCCCGGAAACCTGTTGTTTTAACATAAAACCAAGCGGATAACTTAAATATGCTTTTGATACATTCCTTTGCATCCTTAATATCGCCATAATCGGTATGGACGGCTTTATTCCCAATCCGGCGCACTAAAGTAAAAAGATCAACCACCGCTGGATTAATACTTTTAATCCGGCCCAGACAGCTGACCTTTTCATAAAAATTTGCGTCAAAATCGATATCAATTTTAAAATATACTAAAAAAAGGTCGATTAGCTTTTCAGCGAACAACCTGGTTTTAAAGGTGGCTGCGTTGGGATCGGTGTTTAAATATCCTTCCGCCTGCCTACCGGTAGCCGCTAGATCCGGCCACTTGCTCTTTAAAAAATCAAAATTGGACATATTATCACCTTATATATTTATCCAACTAATTATTAATATTCGTTATTTTCCAGCAGTTTCCTTCAAAATATCGAAAACTCAAATATCTTGTAAAGAATAAAGTTAATAATCAAAATCGTATAATGAATAAATTTGTTTTTCTAGGCAAAATAACTTTCCAGATACAGTCTACATGGATGTAGACCGCGCGGCACGAGAACAGGAAGTTCTACGCCGTCGGCCCAACATAACAACCCTGAAGACGACTGCATGATGCAGGCGTCATATCAAAATGGCGATAGCCTTACCTTCGGAGTGTCATGGATGACACGGAGCTATTGCAGGAGGTCCGGAACCACGCGGGTCCGGCGCCTTTTTGCGTCTCTTTTTGGGCGAGCAAAAAGAGACCCGCCGTCGGAACCGTGGACAATCAAAGCCAAAACAATCAAATAATTAGTTTTAAATAAAAAAACAAAAATCCCCCACTTCACCAAAAGTAGGGGATTTAATATTTATCCTATTCTTCCTGCTTCACATCCCGAAACGCCACTTCCAACTGCCCCATCACCCAATGCCGCTTTCTTTCACTTTCATGCCAATTCTTCAATATATATCGCAAATAAGCCGCCAATTCCTCATCAATATCACTATCCACCAAACCACCCGCCTCAACCAGCGAATGAAGCTTCGCAAACCGGGGATCTTCCAACACCTTAATTAATCCTTCACTAAACTTCTGATCGCCAAGCAACTCAATGCCCTCGGCGATATATTTCTCCGAGGAAATCAACATCTCGCCTTCCCCAGTTAAAACCCAATTTGGATCTACTCCAAAACGCGCTTTCATAGCTAATAAAAAAGTTTCGGTGGGTTCATTTGGACCTGACTCCAATTTGGAATAATGCCCTTGAGTAATACCAAGCGCTTGACAAATATCTTCTTGTGTTACTCCATAATAGAGTCGGATCTGTTTTATCCGCGCACCTATATCTTTTCTATGCATAAAAAATATTTCCCCTTGACAAAATATTTATAATAAATATATAATTAAAACATAATATGCATAATAAATACTGGAAAAAACTCCAATCCAAAACAATCAATAACACCTTCTCCGTGTTATTCGATTGGATACCGGACGGAAACGCAAAAAACAACCCAAAACCACTGACCACGGCCTGCCAAGTCTGGATCAGTCGTTTTGAAAGGAACCGCGTTTTCCGTCCCCAAACTTTTAGGAATATTATACCATGCGTAGCGCAGCCGCGCAAATTGTAAAGTGTAAAGGGTAAAGGGTAAAGGGTAAAATGTTTAAAACCGACCTAACCCTTGCCCTTCTCCTCGTCAAGCCGATCAACGATGCCGGTTCAAGCGGAAGGGTAACCCTGGCCGCTGTCGCCTAAAAAAATAATGAACCAACATCCCCATAACACGGTACGCTTAACGCGTAACGTATCAAAGAAAGAGTGCCATGACCCAAAATCAAACCCAAATCAAAAACCAACTCGCCCAATTAAAAGCCAAAATCGCCCGGGCCCGAAAGCGCCTCCATACCCTCTGGGACGAACGCGACTGCACCGACTACGACGTTCTCACCGTCTCAGTGGCCTTGGATGAATTGATTAATGAATATAACCGTCTTTCGGTAAAATCAGGCGAGTAGACCGTAAGGTCAACCCTCCATCTTGCTTCCTCCCTTTAGGAGGAACGAAAGTTTTGCCTTACGTAACTTATAAAACCAACATAATTGCAGTTCGTTTCTCCCTTGAGGGAGAAAGATAGAATGAGGGGGTGGCAACAAGTTACCACAAAGAAATTACCGGTCTACACGGATGTAGACCGCGCGGCACGAGAACAGGAAGTTCTACGCCGTCGGCCCAACATA
>JAAYEK010000095.1 GCA_012728785.1 Bacillota bacterium
ATCGGAATTGGAATAATTAAATCCACTTTTTGAAATTCCTCATCCATTTTAATCCATTCCACCATCAATTTGCCTAAAGCTTCACCCAAATCCGGCCGATACCGGTATTTAAGTTCGCTTAAATACTCCCGTAAGGCTCCTTCATATAAGCCGACCGCTCTAGCTTTGGCAAAATAGTATCGGTTTTCATTACATTGGCTGCAGACGTCTTGGCCTTCAGCTTTCAAACGCAGCGGCCGTCCACATTTCAGGCAAATTGGAGCAGTTATCAATCCGATTTTTTGAAGGCAGTTTTTGCCAATACCTTGACGATAACTTGGCTCTTGCCGACAGACCGGACATTCTTTTAAGCTGGGATAAATCAGCTCCACTAAACCGGCGCCGACCTGCCTAAACCATTTTTTCGCTTCTACATAATCCATCGTCATTATACCCAAAAAAATTAATAAGACCCTGGACCTAATTTAAAATTTGTTTTACTTCTAAAATCCCGTAAAGACTAGATTTCTTTGCCTTTATCAGATATTGAAATCCAGAATGTTACAAAGTTTTAACGTAGACTATTTTATTAAGTTATGTTTATCCAGCCTATAGTAGTCAGGAGTCAGAAACCGGGAGAGTGTAAGCTAAGCTTCGAATTCACTAATTACTGTTCACTGATTATCGTCCAAATATCCCAATCTCCGGCCTTCTTCGTTCATCCGAATGATCCATTCCTTACTTTCCCGCATCGCTTTGGTGATATTTTTTCCGATAAAAACCACCCGCGCCGGTTCTCCGAGGCGACCGGTCCGACCGGCTATCTGAATTAAGGTGGGGCTATCAAAGACTGTTTCATTGTCCGCCAACAATACTAACACATCCAGATTGGGAATGGTAATTCCCCTCTCTAAAACAGTCGAAGCGACTAAAAAATGTATAGCTCCATCTACCAATTGGGCTTTAACCGTCTCCCTGTTCTTAACTTGGGAATGAATGACTGACCCTCTAATTCCATGAGGTTCCGCCCATCGAATTAATAATTCGCCCACTCCATTAATGAGTTTAATGGTTGGTAAAAATATTAACCCCCGCCGGTTATTGGCCGCTATATCTATTAAAAACTGTTTTACTATAGGCGCCAGTTCCAAGCTTGGACCGGGAATTGATGGGATTTTTAAGTCTCGTTTGATCAACTCCGGTACAATTAACGGTTTGCGGTGAGGTCGGGCCGGGATGGTGACATATGGCATTTTCCCGGAGGTCGCTCTGGTAATCAAGTTCCGGTCGGGAGTGGCCGTCATAATTACCATTTTACCATCGGATTTGAGGGACCTGCGGACCGCAAAATGGAGCATAGCGCTTCCCTGGTAGGGATAAGCGTCTCCTTCATCCAGAATGATCAGATCAAAATTATGATAAAACCTCAAACATTGATGAGTGGTGGCGATGGTTAACGGAACATCCGCAAAACGGTGGCCACTGCCGCCATATAACCCGGTTACCCCTATTTCCGGAAAAGCCTTTTCAAAGCGGGGTAAAAGTTCTTGGACTACATCTTTACGGGGAATGGCCACTAGAACCCTGGCCCCTTCGGATAAAGCATTAGCGATGATTCCGAAGCTAACTTCGGTTTTCCCCGCCCCACAGACCGCCCAGACCAAAAACTCTGGCGGGTCTTGTTCCCAAAATAACTTCAACTGCTCTGAAGCCCGGGACTGGGGCGCGGTTAATTGGAAACTCAATACCGGTTCGATCTTTCCCTTAGAGTCCAGCCGTTTAGGGTTGGGGGCTGAATAAAGGGGCAGACAACTCTTGGCCAATCCCATGCTTTGACAATTAGTACAAGTTAAACAGCGGGTATTTCCGCAAAAAATACAATTATCTTCGATGATCTGTCTGGTTGAACCGCAACGTCGGCAATAGGCCAGTCCGATCCGGTCATAAGTGACGGCGGCCTCCCGGATTACTTTCTCTTCTATGTAAAGATACTGCAGCCATTCTTCCGGGTCCCAAGTTAGGTTTTGACCATTGCTTCTTAGTAGCTCCGGGATCTCCCCTAGCAACAAACAACGGCCGCTAAATAAAGAGGCCAAATCGGGAGGTTCCATTCGGTCCGTTACTAGTTCATCAACGGCCAGTTCTTGGCGGCTAAAATGAACTCCAGGAGAAAGCTCCTCAAGGAATCGGATGGCCCGTTTCCAAAATACCCGGGGAAGAATTTGCCTGGAAGCAACGGAAAGCTTTGCCAAGGTGTTCTCAATAATCCATAAGGGTTGCGCCGGGCGAATCAGGTAAATAGTTTGAAAGCCTGCGGCGAGCAACACTCCGGCATCGATCCGGGGATTGCTGCTCAAATCCAGCTTGGACCGGCCCTCCGGCCCAATAGCCAAGTACAGAAAATACTGCGGAGCAAGCATGGTTCACCAGCTTTCGCGATATGCCGCTTTAATTCGCTGTTGTAAAAGGGAATGTCGTTCTTCGATCCGGTTGTTCTTTACGGCAATAGCAATTGCTTTTTTGGTTCCGATGATTACCACCATTTTTTTGGCCCTGGTCACTGCGGTATAAAGTAAGTTCCGTTGTAACATCAGAAAATGTTGAGTGGTAACGGGCATGATTACTACCGGGTATTCATTACCCTGACTTTTATGGACGGAGATCGCATAAGAAAGAACCAACTGGTCCAACTCTTCGGATTCGTAGATTATTACCCGTTCCGCGTCAGCATCTTGATAAGCCACACTTAGAGTCCGCTCTTCATTGTCGATCTCTCTGATTTTTCCGATATCACCGTTGAAAACCAACTTCTGGTAATCGTTCTTAAGCTGCATTACTTTATCCCCCACTCGAAAGATATTGGCCCCAAATTGGAGCTCGTCCTTATCGGTTTGGGGAGGATTTAAAGCCGCTTGCAAATTAAGGTTGAGATTTTCCACTCCGGTAATGGTCCGGCGCATCGGCGTCAGGACCTGAATGTCCTCCAACGGATCGCACTGTAAGTAACCGGAGATTCTAGTTTTAACGAGCTCAATGATGGTTTGGACTACCTGTTCCGGCTCCGGTTTGGCAATGAAAAAGAAGTCTTGAGCCGTTGAGAGGTATGGAAATTCGCCCCGGTTGATCTTATGGGCATTGGCAACAATTAGACTCGCTTCAGCCTGACGGAAAATCACATCCAGTCGCACCGTTGGAATGACTTGGGATTGAATCAAATCCCGTAGGACCGAACCCGGCCCCACCGAGGGCAATTGATCCACATCTCCCACCATAATCAATCTGGTCCCGGGAGTAACCGCTTTCAGTAAATTATAAAACAGCGGTAAATCAACCATGGAAAACTCATCAATGATTAGAGCCTCCGCTGTTAGAGGTTCCTTTTCGTTTCGTTGAAATTTACCGCCGTTCTTGGACTCGTTGCCATAACCCAATAAACGGTGGATGGTTTTGGCTTCTTGGCCGGTGGTCTCCGCCAAGCGTTTGGCGGCGCGTCCGGTAGGCGCCGCCAGGAGCACCGGCATCCGGGCCATAGCGAATAGCTGGATAATGGCTTTAATGATTGTGGTCTTACCGGTACCGGGACCTCCAGTGATCACCATCATCCCGAATTTTAAAGCGTTGATCACTGCTTCTTTCTGTTTAGCCGCGAGAGTAATCTCACTAGTAGCCGCAAAATCCTTAAGGAGAGTTTCGGGATCGATTGGGACCGGTTTTAGTTGAATCCCTAATAATGCCTGGATTTTAGCAGCAGCCCCCACTTCGCTATAATAAAAGGGGGCTGCGTAAAGGGCGGTAAAATCGGAGGTCTTTTCCCGAAAGACTTCCTTTTGGAGGATTAGTTCTTCCACTTCCGCGGCTAACTGCAGTTCATTAAGGTCTAATTCTTGGCTGGCTTTAGTCAAAAAATCCGACTCAATAGCAAAAACATGTCCTTCAGCGCTTACTTCGTTAAGCAAGTAGCGGATTCCGGCTCGAATCCGATAAGGCGAATCCTTTCCAATCCCAAGCTTCTCCGCTATTTGATCGGCTATTTTGAATCCGATTCCAAAGACATCATCCGCCAGCCGGTAGGGGTTTTCAGAAACTACATTAATGGCTTCGTTGCTGTAAACGCGATATATTTTCAAGGCATAAGCCGGGCTAATGCCCACTCCCTGCAAAAAAACCATGATCTGTTGGATAGCGGCCTGTTCCTTTAAACCGGCGTTGATCTTTAAGGCCTTCTTAAGGCTGATCCCAGGGATCTCCGCTAAACGTTCCGGAGTGTTTTCGATGATCTCCAGGGACTCGAGGCCGAATTTGCGAACGATTTTGGCAGCGGTGGCTTTACCAATGCCTTTGATCATCCCGCCTCCCAAAAAACGTTCGATTCCCAATAAAGTCTTGGGTATCTTTCTCTCCCATTCCTGAACTTGAAATTGCTCGCCGTATTCCTTGTGCCGGACCCATTCTCCCGTTATCAATAAAGGTTCTCCAGGAGATAGGGGCGGAAGGTTCCCCACCATAGTAAGGGTTTTTCCGGAACCCGGTTTAAACTTGGCAACGGTATAATAGTTATCTTGATTATAATAGATGATCTGGATGACTGTCCCTTGGATTTCAATCATATATTCCGCCACTCCCGCGCAATAGTCGGATAAATCAACTTAACTACCCAACCGGTGATCATTCCTGCCGGGATCGCCATTAATAATAACCCCGGTAGAAGGAGGTACAATGCTGAAATTCCCGGAAAAAGACCGGGAAGAACCATTAACACCAATAATTGCCCCAGATTATGACCGATTGCCCCAATAATGCTCAACCCGATTAAACTGAGCTTTTCTCCCAAAGCTAACCGGGAGAGTTTCATCAATGACAGGCTCAAGACAGCCCCACCGAGACTTAAGGGGAAAACCGGCGTAGCCAGTGTCCCGGTTAAAGCGTTTAGGATGATGATTCTTAATAAGGAAAGGGTCAGGGTGGTTTTGAAATTTGCCAGGAGTAAGATGATTAAAAATACGATATTAGCCAACCCAACTCTAGCCCCAGGCGCCGGTAGGATTGACCAGGGCAAAAAAAGGTTCTCCAATCCGTTTAAGACAATCCCCAAAGCCATCAATACGCTTAATAAGGCGATCTTTTTAGTTGACATCAATTGTTCCTTCTTTTAGCTTTTGGCTTTATGGTTTTATTATTAGGCCTAAAAAAATTCCCTTTAGAAAAAACTAGTAGCCAGTAACCAAATTAAGTATAGTAGGCCAAGCTTTGCAGTTCCATAGTCACGTCGGAAGTGTGGAGTTTAACACCGGCAGGGATCCGGATCGGCGCCGGGACGAAGTTCAAAAATGATTTAACGCCTTTTGCAACGCAGAGATCGACCACTTCCTGGACGTTGGTAGCCGGGAAAGCCAAGATCATCAGTTTTATCTGAAATTCAGTAATTTTTTCCGGTAGTTGCTCCATGGAGAAAACTTCAACCTCAGCGAATTTGCGGCCGATTTTTTTAGGGTCGCTGTCAAAAAGGGCCGCTATTTGCAAAGGACGGTGCACCGGGCTTTTTTGGTGATACCTTACCAAAGCAGCCCCTAGATTACCTACGCCAATCAAACCCACTCTAATTTCATGGTCTAATTTTAAGATCCGTCGAAATTCATCCCGGAGCGCAGCGGTCTGATAGCCCACCCCTTGTTTGCCGAAGACCCCAAAGTAGGATAGGTCTTTACGGACTTGTCCCGCCGAGGTCCCCACCATTTGGGCCAATTGTTCCGAAGAGATAATCGGTAGCTCATTATGGTCAAGCACCTTGAGAGCCCTTAAATAAAGGGGCAACCGTCTAACAACCACATCAGGCGCCTTGCGTTCCCGGTCCATCGATATCTCTCCTTTGAGTATTATTTGTCAAACGTTTTGTCTTTCGACATTACATATTGGGATTCCTCTTTTTAGTAAAAATTTGTAAAACAATCAGTCTCCTCTCTCTTGCTCTCCACCAGTGAAGCCTATTAAATACATTGCAAACTGCTACACCAGCCCTTCCTCCCTCAAACTCACATAGTTCCCTTCCCCGGTGATCAGATGGTCCAATAATTCGATACACATGATCTTCCCGGCTTTTTTCAGTCTTTGGGTGAGGATAAGATCGTCCCGGCTGGGAGTGGCGTCCCCGGAAGGGTGGCAGTGGAAGGCGATGATCGCTTTGGCGTTGTTCATTAGCGCCGCCATATAGACTTGCCTGGGTTCGATATAGACATGATCAATGGTGCCGCTGCCGATGATATGAACCCCGACGATCTTATGTTTGGTATTGAGGGCGATGATCCCAAACTGCTCCGCCGTTTTGGACTCGAGATCGAAAAGATATTGAAGGAGATGGTAGCAGACTGAAGGGCTGGTGATCTGAGAGCCTTCAAGATCATACCGACGGCGTTTGGTACGGACTTGTTTGAGGGTGTAGATGTTGATGGAGGTAAAAGGCATGGCGGCGCTCCTCTTTCGGTAAATTCGAGTCCTGTGTAATTTCTGATAGTAATTTTTCTTTTATGATTGCCTGCCTCCGCCTGTACACTGTTCCGGCGGCGTGATACTTTTTTCGAGCCAAAAAAGTTTTGCTGTCAGTTCTTTGTACTCCGGGTCTTTGACGATGATTTCGTAATTGATCTGGGTGATCCGGTCGAGGATGAATTTTTGGATGCCGGTTTTTTTGTAGTTTAGCATGGGAAAGACCTCCAGACTTTTTCAATGTGTAAAGTACAATGTACAATTTACAATTATTAAAACAGTGCAAAATGGTTTTTAATTGTGTATTATGCATTGTAAGTTATTACTAACCATGCAAAACGGTTTTAATTGCTCATTGTTCATTGTTTTGTATCTTTTGAAAGTGAAATGTCATTGGATGTTATTTTTATTGATACCGGTTTTAACCGGTAAAATTGTTTCCGGCCATGGGTTTTTAGTCTTAACCGCTAACTTATTACACCACAGTGGTGTAACAAATCTGATAAAATCATATCACAGTGGTGTTATTTTTGGCAAAATATATATGAGGTGATATAATGCCAATAAATGAAAATATCAATACCAGAATCAACCTAACTATTCCTAAAGAACTAAAACGGCAATTAGAAACCGAGGCTAAAGAACAGGGTAGATCTCTTAATAATTACATTATTTTTATTTTAAATACGAGGCAGAAGTAAATATTTTCATCAGGGAATGAGAACAAAGCCGGTCAACTTTTTTATATTTTTCAATGATTGAAATAATCGGACCGGAAAGCATTCGATTTAATACCGCGGGGAAAATCCGCGGTTTTTTTATTGTCTTTAAATGAATTTACTTATGTTATTTTTTGTTAATATTTATTCAATTTGTAATTGTAACCAATATATAAATATGTTATTATATTCATAGCATTGTGACAATTAACGGCAATGCTGTAAAGAAAAGAGGAGGTATTATCCGATGAAAAACACTTCTTATGCCGACGAGATCGCCACTACCAAGGTGATGCTCTCCGGACTCAAATCCCACACCGAAAAACTTACCAAACACGGCATCGACGACGTTTTCATCGCCGACCTGGAGGTCAATTATGGCCAAGCGATGACCGAAGATAACGAACAAGAAGCCTACAAAGCGCGACTTAAGGAAAAGACATCCGATCTGGGCAAAACCATTAGTAGGATGCAAAAGAAGCGTAGCCATGCTAAGAAAATTGTTAAGTTGGTGATGCCGAAGGAATCTTGGAAGGAGTTCGGGATTGACGACAAAAAATAGGATAAAAGGAAAGACCGTGGAGTAATAACCCCGGTCTTTCCTTTTTTAACGGGTTTTGATCCGGGGGAAACCTTCCTCCGGTTGGGGGATTGGTTCCCCCAGGTGGGGAATGAACTCCCCCAAGTCGGGGAGGCTCTCCCCCGGTTGGGGGAAGCTTTCCCCTTGTTGGGGGGTGAAAGCCCCCAAGTTGGGGAGACTTTCCCCCGGTTGGGGGGTGGGTTCCCCCAGTTGGGGGATGAACTCCCCCAAGTCGGGGAGGCTTTCCCCGGTTGGGGGGTGAAAGCCCCGTGATTTGAAAAATACTTTAAAAGGTCTCTTGATAAATGAGAAGAATTTAGGGGTAAACAAGGTCAAGATGTCATTGAAATGGCTTCCTCGTCGGTTAACGGTTTGGCATCAAAGATTTGGCCGAGTACTCCTGAAAAAGGAACCCAAGAGCCATTGTCGAACACCAAGGCGTCCTTTCCTTCACCCATCGGCCTTAAATCAACTACTTTGCCCGCCTCTAGCAAACAGAAATTTGGCGCCGGCATGATTGATTCGCCTCCCGATCTAAACATAGTAAAAACGGTGTTATTATAATTAAACAAAACACGCTATGCCATAATCACTCCCTCAGGATCATAAGTCGCTTTGGCCCCAACATGTTCAACCCGTCGTTTCCAGTTGCTGCCCAAAAAATAATACCGTAAACTATCCTCATCTTGATTGATGATCTTTTCCAACTTATGTCTCACATCCGCAAACTGAGCCGGGTCTACCAAACATTCAAAAACCGAATTTTGGACCCTTTGTCCGTAATCAACGCAGGTCTTGGCGACTTTGCGCAACCTGGTCCTTCCCTCGCCGGTGGTAGTATTCACATCATAGGTGATTAACACCATCATCCATCAATCACCTCACTTCCAAAAGAACGGCGGATATCCGTCCAAATCGCCCCGTAAATACCTGGCGAGCAACAACGCTTGCGCGTAAGGAAGGAGCCCGATATCCACCTTCTCATTTAAATACGGATGGGTCAATTCCTCTTGTTTCTTTTTCTGCCATGCGGTAAGAACGACTTTTCGGGTTTCATCATCCATAATAACCCCGCCGGTTTCCGATTGGCGAAAACCTTTCGCCGCCACTTGCTTCAAATTAACCAGCGACAATGCCACCCGGTCTGCTAAAAACGGCCGTAATTCTTCCATAAGATCCAGGGCCAGTCCAGCCCGTCCGGGACGGTCTTGATGGAGAAAGCCTACCGCCGGATCAAGTCCTACCGATTCCAAAGCGGACTGGGTATCATGGGCCAGCAAGGTATATAAAAATGACATTAAGGCATTCATGTTGTCTTTGGGAGGGCGGCGGTTCCGTTCATGAAAGAAAAACTCAGTCTTATTGCTTAAAATCAAATGGTCAAAGACGCTGAAATAAGTCCGGGCCGCATCGCCTTCTGTGCCTCTTAAGGTGTCCAGATCTTGGCAATGTTCCAACCGGCGCAACTGACGGTTTAATGACTCATAGGCCTCCGCGACCGCGCCTCGATCCACCGTATCCCCATGGTCCCGTAGCCCTCGAGAAAGCACCGTCCGGCAGTTACTGATCTTGGCATAGATAAACCCCTTGGCAAGCGTCAGACATTCCTCCGGTTGATCCGCCACCCGGTATTGTTTCCTGCGCAAAAGCACATTTCCTTGGACCTTACCGCTGACTCGCGCCAAAAACCGCCCGTGTTCGGTCAAAAAACATAACCCAACGTTTCTTTCGGCGCATAACGCCATCAAGGCCGGACTGGCCCCGGCATAACCGAACGCGACAACGCCTTCCAGATTATGAATGGGAACCCGAATCTTTTCCTCATCCCCGATTAGGACGACAATATTCTCGCCGTCTCTCGCCAAATAGGAGTCAGGAGAGGTAACGTATAAAGTGTTCAATAGTTTACGCATTGACTCACCCCGCGCCGGTTTTCTGCCTGCCGTCACCCCGGATCGGCCCCTCTCTCCTCTGATGCTCATTCCGCAAGCAGTCTCAGTAAAGAGGGGCAAGGGGATTTTGTTTTAGGTCAACAGTAAAAATTCAGTTCGTGTTTCAATCCACGCTCCTACACGAGGAGCGACCGAACCTTCGGGAGAATTACTGGAAGTGGTTAATTGTTTCAATCCACGCTCCTACACGAGGAGCGACACTCAAAGAGCTTAAATTACCATATTCTAAAAGCGTTTCAATCCACGCTCCTACACGAGGAGCGACTGGTTCCGGTGCGAAAGAAATAGCGCCGGGGACGTGTTTCAATCCACGCTCCTACACGAGGAGCGACCTATACCGTTCTTACCCCCGACCCCAAAAATTGTTTCAATCCACGCTCCTACACGAGGAGCGACATGCCATAGTAAAAATTGAAGCGCCAAACTACGACGTTTCAATCCACGCTCCTACACGAGGAGCGACACACGACTCGGCCTTTTAAGTATCACAGCCACCTGGTTTCAATCCACGCTCCTACACGAGGAGCGACGGGAAGAATCGGGCAAATGATGGTCTGTATATCTGTTTCAATCCACGCTCCTACACGAGGAGCGACTACAGGTTTGGGCTACTATAGTTGATACATCCGGGTTTCAATCCACGCTCCTACACGAGGAGCGACACAAAAGATATCCTCGACTATTACGCGCTTGAAGTTTCAATCCACGCTCCTACACGAGGAGCGACAGTACATAATGAGACCCTTACTCTATCAATAGTTTCTCGACACAATTCCGCGAACCGCTATAAAAATGATTTCTACAAGTTGTCAATATCTGTAACTTCCAAGCTAGACTAGATAATCCCCTTTTACTAAAATTATGATCACTTAAACAGCTAGATTTCGCCGCGAAAAGCGATTCAAAAAATTGGACCGAAGTGGTAACAATAACCGGAGCATCCCAGTTTTCCTCCCAACTCGCTGTTATGTTAGGATCTTCCGGAAGTTCAACCCGGACACGTTTTAATGAATTATAAAGCTCCCTGACATCATTCCTACCGCCCATTATCTCCCTGATATTTTCAAGCCCTTTAAACGGCATCCCGTCTACCATGCGTTTTCCAAACGCTGGTTGAGTCAATTTTTTGCTTCCCCCACCTTTCACTATACCATCGACCATCGTCACCTACTGTCGGTCAAAAAAATTTCCGTAATTTTCAATACATCAGGTCTCCTAAAAAATCTCAATAATCAACTTTCGTCCTACTTAATCTGCTCCCCTAGATTCTCCCGGATACACCGTCAAAAAAGCTTCTGCTTCTCCCACCGCCTCGGATTCATAACGATATACTCCCTGATCCACCGCAATTCATCCTCATTCCGCACAATATTCTCCCAATAATTCCTCTGCCAGACCGGAACCCCGGCAATTCCGCGCAATTCATTAATCCGCCGCGCCGAAAATGTTTTAAACCCCCGAATAATCTCCGGTAACGGATATCTTTTTACAACACTCGGCTTCCGAACGACCCCGGCCATAATCCCTCGCCTATCCCCTTCTTTCGAATCATCCCCATCATACACACAATCTGGAATATCCAAATCATGGGCATCATGGGCATCACGGGCATCATGCCCATCATCAATAGTACGGGCAGGTTTCACATCCTTGGCATGACTGTTTTGCAAACCTGCCCCTACGCCCCCCTTCCCCACGCACTCCTCCGGACCAACCAACCAAATCACGCCATGCACATGATTCGGCATCACGATAAATTCATCCAATTTTACATTCGAATAATGCCGGGGCAATTGATTCCAACATTTCCAAACAATCTCTCCATAACGTGAAACCTGAACCTTACCCTTTACCACCTTACCCAACAACTGGCTGTCTTTAACATGCAGGCAAATCGTCACATAATATGCCCCCGGTTGTGTATAATTGTATCCTTTCAGCCGGATCGACCTCCGGTGATGAATCGCCGGATCATATTTCCCTTTCATAATTAAAACCTCGTCCTCCTATAATAATCTCACTCGAATCAACCGTCACTCCTGACCTTAATCATACCATCCACCACCGGCACCAACTGTCGGCCTGAAAAATTTTTCCCGCTCACCTTGGCCTTAAAAACAACTCCGCAGAAAAATAATAACCCCGACGAAGCCGGTCATACTCGATGGGCGCTTGCATCTGATCGCGCAACAGTTCAATGTCCCTTTCAATCGTCCGGGGACTAACTTCCAGTTTCGCGGCAAGCTTACGGCAGTCGGGGTATTGTTTGTTTTTGATTAAGGCGTAAATCGTCCAGATCCGAACTATAACGTTTCGACCAGTCCGATCTTTTGTCACCTTGACACCTTCTTTATCCAGTCATATACTCATTAATTCCACCTTTTTCAGTTATTTCCTGCTAAAAACCATTAATCTCTTTTATCTCAATCACAAAACCCATAACTTCAACTCACCCCACGCCGATATTCAGCTCCACTTCGAGATAGAAGGCTAGGTGAGTCGGTTGTTTAATTTAAAAAGCTTCTATTGATTCACGGCAGGAAACTCCCGCTTTTACTTGAATATATATAAATCGATTGTCACAATCTAGCGCCTCTGCCATTTTACGAAAAGCAAGGAGGAACCGAAATGTTCTGGCTGAACTTCATCTTCAAATTTATTAAAACCCTTCATTCCAAGGAAGAACCCCATAACATCGCCATGGGCTTCGCCTTGGGTTCGATCATTGGGTTGGCCCCCTTTTTCACCCTCCAAAACATATTTGTCTTCATCGCTATCCTCATCTTTAACGTCAGTATCGGGGCGGCCTTCTTCGGCATCTTCTTCTTCGGATGTTTCGCCTACTTTTTCGATCCCCAGTTCCATAGCCTGGGTTACTTTTTCCTTGTCAAACTAGAATCATTAAAACCAATCTGGACCTACCTTTATAATATCCCTATCGCCCCGCTGTCCAAATTTTATAACACCGTGGTCCTAGGCAGCCTGATAGTATCGCTGCTAACCTTCTTCCCGGTATATTTCATTTTCAAACAACTCGTCAAAATTTATCAATCCAAAATGGCGGATAAAGTAAACAAATTTAAAATAATGCAAATCATTAAAGGCAATAAAGTCTTCCAAATGTATCAAAAGATTAAACTGCAGTAAAAAGAGGTGAACCCAATGAGAAAAAAAGCGCTACTGATCCTAATCGTTTTCCTAGTTATTATTGGCCTAACCTGCTTCTTATGGGGTAATTCCATCATTACCTGGGCCATTGAAAATACCCTCCAAACAATTACCGGAACCAAAGCCGAGATCGAAGGCTTCCGGCTGAACCCCTTTGCCCTGTCGGTCCAAATCAAAAGTGTCCAAATCACCAACCCGGCCGATACATGGAAAAACATCATTGACACCAAAAAGATCAGCTTCAAACTAGCGCCCGGACCCTTATTCGAAGGGAAAACAGTCATCGACGAGATCATCCTCGAAGAACTAACCTTCAATACCAAGCGCCGGACCGACGGTAAGCTACCCAAGAAAGCCTCCTCCACGAAGGAGGCCAAAGAACCGTCTAAACTCCAAAAAACCATCGCTACCATGCCGATTCTAAAACCGGAAACCATCGCCGCCAACTTAGATCTGGAAAAGATCACCGCTTCCTATGAGTTTAAAACCGATCTTTCCACCGACCGGATCAAATCGGAACTAACCTCTTACCAAAAAAAATGGGATGCCAACCTTAACGAACTTAGCCTTGCCAAAGCTGAACTTAAAAAGTTAGATACTAAATTGACCCAATTAAAGAATACAAAACCCAATAATCTGCTGGAACTCAAAGGTCAATTGGATACTATCAATGAGATCCGCGATTCGGCGCGAAAAATTCGGACCACCGTCAAAGCTGCCGATGAGCAATTCAAACAAGATAATCAAGAGTTGGAAGCAGCCATCAAAAGTTTGAAAAATGAAGCGAAAGCCGATTACCAGGCCTTGTTGGCCCTGGCCAAATTACCGGATTTCGGAAGCCTTAACTATGCCGAGGCCTTACTGGGAAAAACCATCCTTAACTACTCGACTACCATTATCAATATAATTAAGGAGCTCCAAAAACACCTCCCGGTCAAAGTGGAAAGTCCTCCCAAGGCCAAACCGACCCGAGACGGACAAAACATCGTCTTCCCGGGGCGAAAAACCTACCCTCGTTTCTTAATCAAAAACCTGGCCGTCTCCGGGAAAGGAACTCCCGACTCCTCTATGGACGGATTTTACGCCGGCGGGACTGTAACCGCCATTACCAGCGAACCTTCGATCTACGGATTACCGATAACCGCTGAACTTTTTGCCAAAGCTTCCAATCAAACATCTTTGCGGCTAGATGGCAAACTGGACCATACTACACCGGCTTTTAACGACCGAATTAACTTAAAATTGACTAATTTACACTTGCCCCAGATCGACTTGGGCGACAGCGACCATCTACCCTCCAAACTCCTTAACGGTAGTGCCCAGATCAATGCCGTGGCGCAGATGGCCCCGGATTTAATTAAATTAGAGGTCTTGTTCACTGCCGATCAGATCAAAATGGATTTTCGCGACCAAAAAGAACCGGATGATCTCATCGCTGAAATCGTCCGCTCTTCCCTGGCGAATTTAGATCAAGTCACCGTCAATTACCAATTGGAACAGATCAAAGACCAACTGGATATGAAAATATCCTCCAATCTAAACCAGCTTATCTCATCCCGGGTTAAAGCAGCGGTTGGTGAAAAAGTAACCGGTTTCACCCGCGAACTCAAAGCCAAAGTAGACGCCAAACTTCGCGAAGGCGAAAAAACTTTGGCAGAAACCAAACAACACTACCAACAAAAATTAGTGGCCCAACTCAACGAGGTTCAATCCCAGCTCAGACAAGAGGAACAGGAAATAGAGGCTAAAAAGGCAGAATTGGAAAAGAAGAAAGAACAATTCAAAGCAGCGCAACAGCAGAAGAAAGATGAAAAACAGCAGGAATTAGAGGGGAAAGTTCAAAAAGAACTGGATCGCCTGATCGATAAATTATAAAACTAAGCCAACCAAGCTAATAACTTGGTAACAAACTCATCCACCGCCTCTTTAACGGCAGGGGAAAGGTCTTCGCCAAATTCAAGGCTTTGGGGTTGAACCCCCACCATTATAATCTCCCGTTCAACGGTAGCCCTCAAATAATTGCCGATAATTTTCAAAGGCAATACATGGGAGGCGAAACCAATACCGTCTATCTCGTCGGGAGCAATGATTGCAAAGGTACCCGGCGGTTTACCAAGTTCGGCAGCATCAAAAAGGATCAAATATTCCGGATTAAAAGCGCGAATCGCTCCCGTGAAGTTCTCAGGAGCCGATTCGCCTTGGTAAAAATGAATTTTCCGGCCCGAACCAACTGTTAATCGCTCTTCCAAAGCAGCCACAATCCGGTTGCCCACATTATCGTCGGAACGTAACGGCGAACCCACCCCTAAGAAAGCGGTTTTAGAAGATTCCTTAATTACTAGAGCCAACCGTTCCAGAACTTCATTCATTCCTGGACATCCTCAAACTGGTCCCGTTCAAAACAAGCCAGTTCATACTGGGGCGTTCCTGTCAGAGCTTTACGCGGACATGAATCCACGCATTGGGCACAAAAAAGGCAACGGTCTAAAAGAAAAACGCACTTAAACTGCTTGGCCACCCCGGTCGGTTCAATGTGGATCGCTCCGGCCGGACAGTCGCGCAGACACATTTTACAACCAATACACTTATCAGCCTCAAAAATAATCCTACCCCGAAAACCGGCGGGAGTCTCCGTTTTTTCAGCCGGATATTTTATAGTGGCAGGAGGTTTAATGATATTCCTAAATACCTCGGGTAAGATCTTAAAGCCAAATGTCTTAAGTCCCAGCATATTTTGTGACTACATCTCCTTAGTAAGTCATAGTTAGCATTAGCTTTTGGCTGTTAGCTGTTAGCTTTTGGCTTTTGGCTGTTAGCTCTTTGCCTGAAGTTAATTCCACCCAAGCCTAAAACCAATTACCTAAATAGCCAGTAGCCAGTAGCCAATAGCCAATTACACCAAGAACGCCTTAACCACAATATTGATTAATAATTGAAACAAAGCAGCCGGCGCTAAATATTTCCAACAAAACTTCATCATTTGTTCCAGACGCAATCGGGCTACCAGCGTTTTTAATAAAGTTAGTAAAGTGACGATGAACAAAGTTTTAAAAAGATATAAAATAAAGCCCCAGATTGGGCCAAGCCCAAAAGACCCACCCAAGAAGATCGCTGATATTAATGAAGCCAAAACTACCATTTCAATATTGACCACCAGATGAATAATGGCTAATAAACGACCGCTAAACTCCGTGAAAGTCCCGCCAACGACCTCCGTCTCCGCATCGGCGATGTCAAAAGGCCGCCGTTCCAATTTACCTTGGATCGCCACCAGCGCCACCACCAAACCGATGACATTCACCCCTAAAAGACTGGGGTTCTGGACGAAAAAGGCGCTAATCTCGCTAATGGTCCAGGTCCCGGCAAGTAAAGCCGGTCCCATTAACACTATTAATAAGGGCACTTCATAAGCGAATAACTGAATCAAGGTCCGGAGGGAGCCCAAGGCGGCAAAGAGCGAAGTCGAATTCCATCCGGCTAAGAAAAAAGCCAAGGTCGGTATGGTCAACAAGTAAAAAACTACCACCAGATCGGCGGGAAATGAATAGAACGCAGTTAGATCCCAGACCGGAATATAAAGAAAGGAAGTTAGCGCCGCCGCTAAAGCCACCACGGGTAAAACCCTAAACATATTTTGATTGGCAGCTTCCGGAATTATCTCTTCTTTAGATAATAATTTAATAAAATCAGCTAGCGGTTGAAACCAAGGCGGGCCCACCCGGTTTTGAAAACGAGCGTACAACTTACGGTCCACCCAATCGCAAGCCATCCCATAAAAAACCAGAAATAAAAACCCCGGAAAAATCAACATATAAACTAATCTAACAACGAGATCCATTATTTCACCACCAAGGCCTATTTTATTATAACGCGCAAGTATTTAACATTTTTTTAGATAAAATCGGCTTCATCCCATATGGCTCAAGTCAACACCCCGTTGTTGATACCATTTAATACTATAGTCACGAAGCTGCTCCCAATTCCAAAGCTCGCCCCGGCGGTCTCCGGAGATCCGGATCATCCGGTCGGCGCAGGAAAAACAAGGGTCAATCGCTGCGATAATAATTGGAAAATCAGCCAAAAAGCCTCCTTTGGCCATCTCCCGAATGGAGGCCAAATTCGCCAAAGTTGGGGCCCTGACTTTGACCCGTTCCGGAATCTCCGTACCATTGGTCCGCACATAATGGATATTCTCGCCCCGAGGAGCCTCATAGCGGGAAACAGACTCTCCGGCGGGGATCTTTCGCGGTGCTTTTACGGCAATGGGCCCTTCAGGTAGACCCTCGGTTAGCTCACGGATCATCCGGTAACTTTCTAATAATTCATAAACTCGGACCATCGTCCGGCCAAAAATGTCAGCCTGTTCGTCGGTGACTACCTTAAATCCGACTTGATCATAAGCCGCGTAGGGATCATCCTTTCTGATATCCCGGGCAATTCCCGACGCCCGAGCGGTAGGTCCAACTGCTCCCAATCTTAAGGCGGTTTCTTGAGGCAATTTACCGACCCCGGATAACCTGGCCTTAAAAATTGATTCGTTGATTGCGACATTTAGATAATAATTGGTCCGTTCCACCAATATTCTAATGCTTTCTAAAACTTGTTTCGCTTGACCGGAATCAATATCTCTCCGGACACCACCTACAGTATTCATCCCATAGTTAATTCGGTTCCCGGTGATCAAAGCCAATAAATCCATCACCACTTCCCGGTCACGCCAAGCATACATGAATAAAGTGTCAAACCCGACTTCATGAGCAGCCACTCCCAACCAGAGTAAATGGCTGTGAATTCGCTCCAGTTCGGCAACGATCGTCCTGATATACTGGGCCCTTGGCGGCGCTTCGATAGCCGCAATCTCCTCCACCGCTTTGGTAAAAGCTGTCGAATGGGAATGAGAACAAATCCCGCAGATCCGTTCAATCAAATAGATACATTGGGTAATATTTCTGCTTTCACAAGCTTTTTCGATCCCGCGGTGATTATAGCCTAATTTTACTTCAGTATCGATAATTTGCTCGCCTTCCAAAACCAAGTTAAAACTTTCCGGTTCTTTCAACGCCGGATGCTGAGGACCAAAAGGAATTTTAATTGGCGCCATCAACGGTCACCCCCTTATCAGCAGAAAGTCCTTTCCAATCTTTGCGAAGAGGATATTCTCCCTCGGGCCAATCATCAGGGAGAGGATATCGCCGCCCTTCGGGAATGCCTTCTACCAAAATTCCGAACAAATCCATTAATTCCCGTTCATAAAAGAATACACCGGGGAAGACAGCGGTTACACTAGGTATTCTCGGATTTTCCCTAGCAATAAAAGTTTTCAGATTTAATAAAACACCGTCATCGTTGGATAGATGGTAAATAAGCTCGAACCGGTCACCCAAATCCAACCCGGTTATAGTCCCGATATTGTTCATTCCCATTTCCTTCAGCATTCGAATGGACTCAACCAGTTTCAAAGGGGCTATTTCCGCAACAACCCTACGCTCCCGGGGGACTGATACATTTCGGGCTTCTAATTGTTGATTGATCCAATTAGCAACCTTTTCGCCGCTCAATTCCGGTCACCTCCAATTGCTATGCCTTGAGCAGTAGCATTCTCCGAAGGTAACGGAGTATCAATTTTTTCCAATAACTTGATCACCCCGTCAATAATCGCTTCCGGACGAACCGGACAGCCCGGTATATAGGCAGCCACCGGAATGGTAGTATCGATTCCTCCCATTACACTGTAACACCCGTCGAAGACACCGCCGGAACAAGCGCAAGATCCGACCGCCACGATGAATTTTGGTTCGGGAGTTTGCTCGTAAATCCGGGTCAAACGATCTTTGATCTGTCTGGTTACCGGACCGGAGCAAAGAATAATATCCGCATGGCGCGGAGTTCCCTTCAACTGCGCGCCGAACCGCTCTAAGTCAAACTTAGGTGTTAAGGCGGCTACTATTTCAATATCGCAAGCGTTACAAGCCCCGGTATTAAAATGCAAAATCCAGGGTGATTTGACCCGGGCCCATCTCACTATTTTATCAATCATACTTCTTCACCTCGACATCAACGTAAAAAGGGAGATCGCCACTCCCGCCAGGTATAAAACACCAATCAAAGCGTTCTTCCCCGAAGGCAGCGTCGCCATAATTAATGCGGTCACATGGATAATGGAGAAAAACAAGGCGAAAGGAAAAAACGCGCTGTAATCGGGTTGTACTCTTTGGGCGGGCACATCTTCGCCACATGCATATTGAGTCTTTTTTTCGCCACTTTTTTTACCCTTAGCCGCTAACCGCGAACCGGAAAAATAAATTAAGCTACCGAGGGTAAAAAATATCATAAAAGCCACCGGCGGCATGGCAATATATTCCGCTCCGTCCATTCAATTCACCCCTTAAAATTGGTGAGCTTCCGCACATCCAATGATCGTTTCGTCTTTTGGGTAATAATTACTATCGCCAAAGCAATGGCAATAAACACCACTTCAATTACAATAACCGTAATCGCCAGAGCTTGACTGAAAGCTATCTTTCCATTAACGCTACCGGCGGTGATTAAAGCCAAAGTTACTCCCTTGGTCATAATCTCATAACCGATTAGGATCCTTAACATGTTTTTAGCAGCAACCATCGTATATAATCCGATGCAAAACAAAATCGCCACCGCGATCCAATCGACTACAAATAAATTAAACATTATCTTGCTTCCCCCGTCTAAACAAGATTGCGACCCCATAAACCCCAACCATTATAATTACAATTTGACCGATTAAATCCAAGCCCCGCGATTGCCATAATATTTCGCCAACAGTCTGAGTTTCGGTATGTTTCACAAAGGAAAGTCCCGTGGCCCAAAAATCTTGGCGCAAATACATTAACACCCCTAAGGCGATGGCTAGCAAAGGCAAGATCGCAAAACGTTGATAATGATCTTTAGCCCGCTCCAACCGTTCTTCCTCCGATATTAACCGGGTAAGGCTAATCGCATTCACAAACAGCACTGTGATTAGTCCTGCCCCTACCGACAGTTCAAAAGAACCGGCCAGAGGCGCTCCTAAATTAAACATAATTAACGCCAAGCCTAAACTAGATACTAATAAGGCCATGGCCGCCCGTAGTAAATCCATAGCAAAAGCGGCTAAGATCGCCGGTACCACTAAAAGTCCGATTAAGATCAACAGATGGAGTTCCATCGAAATTACCTCCATTATTTGATGAGTAAACTCGAAAGCGCATTAAGAGTCCGGATTACCATCGGATAAAATAAGCCGCCGGCCACCGCCAGTAAAGCCATTAAAACAGCCGGTCCATATAGGAGCGGCGATACTTCCTTGACTCCTTCCAATCCCTGACGGACCTTACCAAAAAAGACTTGTCTTTGCATATAAAGCAGATAAGCCAAAGTCACTACACTGGTAAAAATAGCGAGGAAAGCGTAAAAACGATAACCGGACGACCATAAAGCGATAATAATCAATAATTTACTCCAAAAACCGGCCAAGGGCGGAACCCCTGCCGCCGATAAAGACCCAATTATCGAAGTAATACCGGTAACCGGCATTTTAGCCGCTAACCCACCTAAATCATCAAGTTTTCGAACACCGGTCGCTGTTTCGACAGCCCCGGCATTTAAAAACAACAACGACTTGAATACGGCATGGTTAAAGAAATGAAATACCGCGCCAATCAATCCGATGGAGGTGCCGGTGGCGAAACTCATCAAAATATAGCCGACTTGACTGATACTCGAAAAGGCGAGCATCCTTTTAAAATCTTGCTGTCCCATGGCCATAAAAGCAGCTAAGGTCATGGAGATCGAGCCTAAGATCATCACCAGACTGGAAAAGGAATCTGAAAATCCGAAGACCGCGATGATAATCCGCATTAGGGTATAGACCCCGGTAACCTTAGTAACCACTCCAGCTAGTAAAATTGAAACCGATACCGGAGCCCCGGTATAAGCGTCGGGCAGCCAACCGTGAAAAGGCATCAACCCGGCCTTTAACGCCAATGCGAATAAGATAAAACCCAAACCGAATTGGGCCAAGGGCGCGTTAGATCTTAAACCAGCCGCCATTCCCCGAAAAGAGACATCTCCGGTAATTGCAAATAAGGTGGCGATCCCCACCAACAAAAATACCGTGGCCACCGCCGACAAGACAATATATTTAAATGAACTTTCAGTCCCAACATCATCCATATTATAAACAATTAAAATAAACGAACTGATGGAAACTATTTCAATGAAAACGTAGATTGAAAAGATGTCGGTGGCCATGGTCAAACCGTTCATCCCGGTTACTGCCAACAATACCAAGGCGTTAAAACCGGAACGCCTACCGATGGGAACCCCGGCTGAAAAAACAATAGTAGCTAGGGTAACTAAAGCGATCACCATTAAGACCACGGCTGATAGACCATCGATTGAAAGCATTAATTTTTCGCCTAACAAGGATTGATTGAAACTAATGCTACTTTTAGAGACCACTTCGCGATGGATATTTAAAAACGATCCTACCAACATAAATATTGTGACCGCGATTGTAACCAGGGTTGAACCTTTTACCCAAAATTTTCGCATAATCGGCATGATGGCCGCTCCTAATAAAGGCACAAAGATGAATGCTAAAACCACGGCAAACCCTCCTAAATTCTAAAACGCCTATCTTAAAAACCACGCCAAATAGGTTAAAATGAAAATCAAGCCCCCTAAGGACCAGGCTAAATAGGTCGAAAACAAACCGGTATGAAGTCGGCGGAGGGAAGAAAATAACCAAGCCACCCATGGAACCAAGGTCTGATAAAACCAATCCACCGCCCGGTCGACCTTGAATAATCCTTCGGCCAGGTAACCCCCTATTTTCCTACCTTGAACATAAATATCAAACCCTTGGGCTTCAGCCAGATCATAAATGGGTTTTAGCCCTTTCAATTGATGAATGTGGTCGGAAGCGCCAAACCCGCTACCGCTTAATTTGACACCAAGCAGGTGGTTGAAGAACGCGATACTTAAAACGATAATGGTAACCCAGAGCAATTCGGACAATCCAAAAGTAAAATGAACCGTGTTGATCTGGGGAAACAGGCTAAAGGCTAGGGCTGGTTTTAGTAAAACATCAAGGGGAAAACGATACCATACTCCAAAACAAATACAACCCAGCGCTAAGATTACTGTTGGAATCACCATTGACCAGTGGGCATCCTTAATTTTCTTCAGTTCCGAAGGGGTCTTCCCAAAAAAGACAGCATGCCCCAACTTTAAAAAGGAAGCTGCCGTAAAAACTGCGCCGAGAGCGGCCACTGCGAAAAAGACATGATAACCGGATTTTATAGCGCCTTCCATGATCATTTCCTTCGAAATAAAACCATTAAAAGGTGGAACCCCCGCGATCGAGCAAGCGGTAATGATGAAACACCAAAAAGTTACCGGCATCCGCCGCCGTAAACCGCCCAGCATTTTTAAGTCGGTGGTTCCGGTCTGTTTTTCAATGGAACCACTAATCAAAAAGAGACCGGATTTGTAAAGTACATTATTGAGCATATGAAAAACGCCCCCAACCGCGCCAATCGCGGTTCCGGTACCAATACCCAGGAGCATATAACCCACCTGGCTTATAGCGTGATAGGAAAGGAGTCTTTTGAAATCCTTTTGGATCAAGGCCATCATCACCGCTAAAAGAATTGAGACCGCTCCAATGGTCATGATGGTTAGCTTAAGTCCCTCAGTCAAAGTGAAAAAATCAAAGGAGATCCGGACTGCCAAATAAATCCCCAACAGTTTTTCCAAAGCGCCGGGCATTAGAGCCATAAATGGTAACGGACCATCGTTAGCAGCATCGGGAATCCAATTATGGAAAGGTATTGCTCCTGCTTTGGCCATAGCGCCGATGAACATTAAAATGAATGCTACCGCGTTTATCCCGGTGGTGCTAAGATGGATATAAGACATAACTAAAGTCTGAGCTTGCGCCCCAACAATCGCAATTCCCAACATCAGACAAAGGTCCGACAGACCAACGATGATCAAAGCTTTTAACCCAGTCCGGTAGGGGTTTTCCTTCCCGAGATTAATCATTAAAAATAAAGTGATTAAAATACTCTCCCAAAAAAAGAGCATTACCACCAGATTGTTGGCTAAAACCGCACCCATGGCCATGGCTTCCGTGATAAAAAGCAATCCATAAAAAACGTGCTTCCGGGGGTGTTCCTCCATAAATTTTATGGAAAATAAAGCGATTAAGAAAGTGATTATGGCAATTGCCGCAGTGATCAACTGACTAAAAGCGTAAAACCGAAATTGGAGATTAATCCCAAAACCAGCCCAGGGAATATTGACTGAAATATTGCGTCCCCAAAGACTGATTACTAAGTAAATCAGATATGCGGCGATTATCAAACTGATACTCTCTTGAAAATATTTAAACTTGGTCCGGATCGCCAAAAACAATAAACCAACGGCTGCCGGTAATATAATCAAAAGCATCAGAATATTCTGGTTCATCATTCAATCCCCACCATCTGCCTAACGGCAATTTGAATAAACTCATTCGGATATCTGATTAAAAATCCACCCAGTAAAGACAAACCCGCTAGAATGGCTACCGCCCATATCATCCCAATGGTTCCTTCTTTGATGGCGGGTCCTTTTGGTTCGCCTAAAAATACTTTTGCAAAAACTCTAATCAAATAAAGGACTGTTAAAAAAGCGCTTAAAATAAAGATCCCGGCTAGAAAAAGGTTGCCTCCCTCTACGGCGCCGGCGATAACCATATATTTGCTGAAGAAACCGGCCAAGGGCGGAATTCCCATTACCGAAAGGGCACAGAAAGCAAAGGAGATTGCCGTGACCGGCATGGTCTTAACCAGACCGCCCATTTGCCGGATATCCTTAGTCTGAAGATTATGTTCAACAATTCCGGCGCAGAGAAACAACCCTGCTTTAGCCAGACCATGAGTTAAAATATAAAGTAAGCCCCCAGCCACAGCCATCCGGCTCTTCATGAACAAACCCAAAAAGATGAAAGCCAATTGGCTAATGGTGGAATAAGCGATAATCCGCTTAAGATCATTTTCTACCAAAGCCGCCCCACCCGCTACTATAGTGCTAATAGCAATGACTATTGGTAAAATTTGCCCCCAAATAGGCTCCATGACTAAATTTCCCACAAAAAGCCGGGCAAAAACGAAAACTCCAATCTTCACTAAGACCGCCGCATGTAGTAAGGCAGTCACCGGAGATGGGGCCACTCCGGCATCAGGAAGCCAAGTATGAAAGGGCAAAGTGGCTGATTTGGAAAAAATCCCGAACATAATCAGGAGAACGGCCAGATTCGGAGCAACCATCCCTTGTAAAGCCCGAAGATCAAAACTTCCATAATCATTGAACAAAATGACAAAACCCAGTAACATGGCTAACGCGCCAAATACCGTAATCAAAAAAGCTTTATCGGCCTTTAAGATTATTTGGGGCTCACGGTAAAATCCGATCAAACGCCAACAAGCCACTGCGGAGATCTCCCAAAATAAATAAATGAAAACTAAATTTAAGGAATACACCAAACCAACCATTACTCCTAGAAATAGAACCACCCAAAAATAATATTCGTTTTCATTGGAATCCTGCTGAATATAACCGAATGAATATCCGATAATTATTAAACCGATTAATGTAGAAGCTAAAGCCATGAAAACACCGAGAGCGTCGGCGCTCAAGATTAAATCCAACCCCAAAACTCCGGATCCAAAAAAGGTGACGGTCTCTCCGGCAAGAACCGGCCTTAATAATATCGCTGAAGCGATCAATGATAATAGAACAAATACGAAGGCAAAAACATTACGTATTTTGGCTGAATAAAACCCAATCAGCGGTAGTGAAAATGCGCCAATTACCGGCGCCAAAACAGCAAACAGCAGCGTGTTTTCCATCAAAATAACCTCGCTTGGTTGGTACTATTAATGTTTAAAGCAATAATTCAGTATAAATAGGCTATTATTAGACACTTAAGTTAATTTTACACTTCTTTTGGTGGCTGTCAACTGGAAGATCCGTTTATTAAGATTCCATTATCATACTGAAAGGACAAACAACCCTAATTTGGGGCCATTTGTCCTTTCGTAAAGACCCTTGAGTTAACGTCACTTGCTTTAGTTCATTTTGTTTTATGAAAAAATCTAATTATTGATGAATGTCTACCGGAATTCGGGCCCCGATCGCATCTAAATAAATCAGCTCCACAATGTTTACAAAACTCTTGCCATGAATGAACCTTCTCGCCACAATCCTTACAAAACATCAACATTCCTCCGTGTTTTTAATATTTATCTTCGCCAGGCTTTCAGCACCTCATCAGAGGTTTCAATGGTTTTTGATATCATACTTGATCACGAATTATCGTAATTGAAAGCCGCACTGATAAATATATGCAATCTTTTCTCTTTTGTGACCATTGTTTTATCATTTCTTTATGTTACATGTTTCAGTTCGAACGAAGAATTAGTTCTAATCTCTCAAATAAAGCGCATATATATACAGCCAAGGAAAGGTGGGGCGAATGTCGGAAATCGAAAAAAGTAACCGTCGTCAAAATGAAATACCTTATTGGTTTACTTATGGCGCCTTCGGTATTTTTTTAATGTTTATCGGATTATTTACCGTAATCATTATAGATTCCGCAGAACATAATCTAACTAAAGCCGATACCATCGCCAGAGTCGGTAATCTTCTCTTTCAGCTCGACACTCATACCAGCCGTTATATTTTACGAAACGGAATTCCGGTTCTCGAACGCTCTGCCGGCGAAGAAGACCCTTTTACTTTATTCCATCTAAATTGGGTGGATTTTTATTGGAAACTGGCCGCTAACATTAATCAAACCACCCCCCAAGAAATACTAAAAACGCAAGTACCTTTACTCGCGCTTTCCCGGATTAAACCACAACCCCTAAAATATCCGCCCATTATTAAAGAACCGTTACACCCGTCTAGTCCGGCGCCGGCTCCCAAAATAGACGCTTTGCGTTTCGTTCAACCCTATGTATTGATTTATCATACTCACACTTCCGAGTCTTATCTTCCCGATAGCGGTAAGGATCATCTATTTAACCAAAGGGGTGATATCGTTAAGGTAGGAGCGTATCTACAAAAGATCTTGGAGGAGAAATATGGGGTCAAAACAATTCATTGCGACCAAATCCACGATCATTACCCTTTCCGCGAATCTTACCAACGGTCGCAACAGACTTTAGTCAAATATCTGAAGGACTATCCTTCCCTCAAAATATTGCTCGATGTTCACCGGGACGCCACACCAGGATTGAAATCAACCTGTGCCGTTAAGGGGACCGAAGCAGCCACCTTAATGATGGTAGTGGGCAGCGATAAGATGGGCTTAGCCCATCCCAATTGGAATCAAA
>JAAYEK010000096.1 GCA_012728785.1 Bacillota bacterium
AATCGATTGCTGAAGAACTTGTCTCCGAAGAACATTTAATATTTATTTGCGGTCATTATGAAGGTTTTGATGAACGGATCAGAAAATGGGCCCACCGGGAGTTATCAATTGGCGATTATGTTTTAACCGGTGGCGAATTAGCGGCGATGGTTATCTGTGACGCAGTGGTAAGGTTAATCCCAGGAACGCTGGGATCAGCGACCTCAGCTGAATTTGATTCGTTTAGCGGCAATGTATTAGAATATCCTCAATATACTAGGCCGTTTGAATATGAAGGAATGACCGTTCCCGAAATACTACTCAGCGGACACCACGCCAGGATTGAAGATTGGCGTAGAAAACAGGCTTTACTAAGGACTGCGGTCCGACGTCCCGATTTATTAAAAAACCGATCTCTATCTAATGAAGAGAGAGAATTCTTAGAGGAACATTTAGGTACAAATCAAACTGATAATAACCGAGGGGAGGTTAAGTAATGAATATCATCGATGCTATTGAACGCGAACAGCTACGTACCGATATACCGCAATTTGTGCCGGGAGATTCCGTGAAATTGCATGTTAAAGTCGTTGAAGGCGGCAAAGAGCGGATTCAGGTTTACGAAGGTGTGGTTATCAGAAAAAGTCATGGCGGTTTAAAAGAAACCTTTACCGTACGTAAGATTTCAGGTGGGGTCGGCGTTGAAAGGACCTTTCCGATCCATTCCCCGATGCTTGATAAGATTGAGGTTTTGCGTAAAGGTAAGGTAAGACGGGCTAAGCTTTACTATTTAAGAAAACGTTCTGGAAAATCAGCCCGAATTGAAGAACGGCGCGAAGTATGATAGCAAAGTGAGAAGTTGGAATTGTGAAGTGTTCTTACTTCTCACTCTACCCATCTAAATTAGGGGAGGCCGTTCCATGTTGGAAATCAAAAAGTCCGAATATCGTGAAAACATTGAAGCTTTTGCTATCGCCGTAGTCTCAATTCTCTTTATTCTGATTTTTATTGCCCAGTCTTTTTTGGTCAAAGGAACATCAATGGATCCATCCTTACAAGACGGGGAACGGTTAATTGTCGATAAGATTACCTATAAATTTCGGGCCCCTAGAACCGGTGAAATAATTGTTTTTAAATACCCGGGGGACCCTTCTAAGAAGTTTATCAAACGGGTAATCGGTGAACCCGGCGATTCGGTTTCAATTCGAGATTCCAAAGTCTACCTTAATTATCAACCTTTAGCTGAACCTTATATTCTTGAAGAAATGGATTCCGATTATGATAATGTGGAAGTCCCGGATGAAACGATTTTTGTATTGGGTGATAACCGAAACGGCAGCCGGGATAGTCGTTATCCGGATGTGGGTTTTGTACCCCTTGAAAATGTAGTAGGTAAGGCGGACTTGATTTTCTGGCCCCTTACTAAGTTAGAGATCTTATTTAATCCCCATAATAAAAAAGACAGCTCGGGGATAAATGAGTTCTCCGATTATCAATTCGAATAAGAAATAGAATAAGTGAAGTTTTAATAAACCCGGGTAACCGGGTTTTTGTTATATTATGCTCTTTAGCATAGTCCTTTTAAAATAACAATCCTATTTAGTAATATTTTCAAATAACCGATGGTATTAGTATGGAATAAACACGGGGGTGGTTTTATTGAAAAGGATTGCTATTTCCATTTTTTCGATTCTAATACTGTTATCAGTAGGGATACCCGCCTACGGTAGTATCGGATTTGGGACTAGGGCCATGGGCATGGGTGGCGCTTTTACCGCTGTGGCTGATGATGAATCGGCTTTTTATTGGAACCCGGCCGGGATCACTCAAGTGAGATTCGCTTCGTTAATGTTTGGTGTCGGGGCTCAAGGAGAAGATTTTGATTTTATCGAGGATACGATTGATAATCTTGATGATGCAAAAAGATTAGATTTTCACGATTTCGAAGATGGCAGGGGCTATTTAAATCTTGGTTTGATCGGCGGAATTACCACTAGGTATGTGGGAGTCAATTTTTATTCAGAGACAAGCGTTGACACTGAAAAAGAAGGTCTTCGGTTAAATGTTAAAGCATCAAGTTTTAATTACGGCGCAGTAACGATTGCCGCTAATATAAGGGAAAAGATAGCTGTTGGATGTAACATAAAGAAAGTAATAGCAGGCAAGGGCGGAGGTTTAGTGGAAGTTAATGAAATCACCTTAGAAGACTCAAAAAGCACAACATCTTACGGCGATGGCGACGGAATGGCTTTTGATTTGGGAGTTTTATACCGGTTAAGCGATCAAGTGAAGCTTGGCTTTATAGCAAGAAATATCGGTGGTGAAATTGATTTTGATGTAACAACAACGAATCATATTACCAGTGAAGAATTGAAAGATCCTGAAACTGTAGATTTACCAAGAGAATACGCGGTCGGGGTCTCCTATCGTCCTTTTAAAAACACTTTACTCGCCGGTGATATTCAAAAATGCGATGCCCGGCTTTTCACCAAGGAACAGACCCGGATCAGGATCGGCCTTGAACAGACAGCCCTTTGGAATATATTTGCCCTCCGGTTAGGGGCTTATACCAATAAAGACGAGTCGCTGGCTTTTACGGCCGGTTTGGGATTCAAATTAGGTCCTTTGGCTATCGGGTTGGCTGGCGTTAGGGAAGAATATGACGGCAAAAAAGCTGATGAGGCCTTGGCAACTGTCGGGATCAGATTTTAACGAATAAATCCGGTAACTGAGCGTATTCATCAAGAATCCGGGAGAGTATTTCAATGAAATTAAGTATTTCCGGATCTTTAGCTAACAAGCGAAGGGCTTTGCGGACAGCCTTGATAAAATCCGGATTGAGTGGGGGCGCTTTTTTATCGCTTACTAATGGACAGATTCCATTGGCTCTGATGTCCATATCTAAGGTTAACGTTTGTTGGTAAGTAAGATAGGGAGTTAAGGGAAAAATGCGACAGGATAACGGTCTAAAACTCCTGTCGCATTTTCCGTCACAATTAATTAATAAAAGATGACAACCGTTTTGAAGTTGAATCTCGGTAGGCATGATTCGAAAATACGATAAATCGGAAATAATCAGTTCTTCTCCGGGAAAAAGATACATCCCCAAATCATCTTCGCCGCCGTCGCAACAAGCTTTGCTACAAAGTAAGCCGCAATCGGTTGTAAGAGGAGTCACTTGATCAAGAATACGGTAAGCCTTTGAATAAAGCTCAATTTTAGAATTCTTCCGATAATCTTTCGGTATCTGCATCGGTTTCCCCATCAGTCTCTGCGCTCGGAGAAATATATTTTTTAACACTAAAGAATTTATAACCCATTCTTTCCATTACACCGTTCATGCTATCGAACCAAGTCTGATTTTCCGGTATATCTAATATTTCCGGATAGGAGTAATGAACGGCATCGTGTAAAAATTCCTGTTTAATGCTCTCGTTTTCCGGTAAATAAAAAAAGGAGAGAGCGATCTTGTGTCTTTGCCGAATCCCAAGGATTAAAAAGGCTGGACCCTTTAACCAACGATACTTATTAATTTTAGATTCAATATCTTGGGGATTGTAATTTCTTTTAAACTGATTTCCAACGAAGGGTTGTACTTTTTCATAAACAGCCCTGGTGCGTTCAAGGGTTTCTCTAATCAAAATTTGAGGAGATTCAATAACTTCGTCTTTGTCAAGTTCGGCTGCTTTGGAATTCATGTATTGGTGGATTTGATCAAAAACTTGACGTTGCTCATATTTAGTTAGCATTTCCTCTAGGAATGTTACCCGCATACTCCTTTTTTCCTCTATGGTTAGATCGAGGGCGATAGGGTGCTGACAATCGGGGGATTCAACTGATTCAGCCAAACAATGAAATGAAATTGTAAGTAATAATATAAAAAAGAATTTAACCAGAAACGAAGGGTGCATTTTAAGTACTCCTATTTTCACTTAATCAGTTAGATAAATCACTGTTGTAAACGGGAGATATCAACTGGAATTTACCAGAGATTTTTTCAATAATAACTATTTTATCATAAAGAGGATAGATGCGTATATAGGTTTATTCAATTATTAATTGAAGTAATTGAATTACCCATAAATATAAATGCTTACCTTTACTTCCCACTCCGGACCGCTGACTCTCGGTTCTCATCTCCTGATAAAGGCTACTAAATCAATGAAACTAATAGAAGGGAAAGAGAAAGGGGAGCGCGAACAATTAAAGAAGATCAATAACCAGGAGGTAGTGATGAGGATTTCATCAGTAAAGCGTTTATTAACGCTTATTATTATTGGCGCTCTAATTTTCGGCGGAGGAAGTATTATTTCAAAGGCCGAAGGTGATTCCCAACCAGAGTCAATTACTAATGGTGAAGCTGATTTGGCGGAGAACCATACACTTTCTGAGGTACTTGCGAAAGGTAAAGTTATCGAAGTAATATCGGAAGATGAAACAATTGATCCCCTTTCTCAGCAACCAACAGTGAATCAGATTTTAAAAGTATTAATCACTTCCGGTAAATATAAAGGAAGAGAAGTTGCAGTTATAAATTATCAAACGGATAATCCGGTTTATAATATTAAAGTTGAAGATGGTGACGGTGTAATTGTCGCCTTGGAAATTGACGGAACGGATCAAAGTAAAATCAAAGAAGCATATATCGCCGACCATCTTCGAGAGGATGAATTATACTTATTGTTAGCGGTTTTTGTAATTGCGATTTTAGCGATTGGTTGGCGAAAGGGGGCGAAAGCCCTTTGTGCGCTCCTATTAACTTTGGTTTTAATCTGGGGGGTCTTATTACCTGGATTTTTACATGGTTATAGTCCAGTCTTTTTAACAGCGGTTATTGCAATTCTTGCTACGGTGGTTACTATTTTAATCGTAGGAGGACGAACCCTGAAAAGTATCACAGCCATTTGTGGTACTTTGGGTGGGGTCGCCGTAGCCGGGTTATTGGCCTTGCTTGTTGGCAAGGCGGCCCATCTCACCGGTTTCGGAACGGAAGAAGCGGCAATGCTGTTATATATTCCCCAAGCGGCGAAATTGGATATTCAAGGATTGCTTTTTGCCGGAATTATCATTGGCGCTTTAGGGGCCTCAATGGATGTGAGCATGTCCATCGCTTCGGCGGTGGAAGAAGTAAAACGGGTTTGTCCGGAGTTGAAGATTTGGCGGTTATTTCAGTCTGGGATGAATGTGGGACGGGATATTATGGGGACCATGGCCAATACGTTAATTTTGGCTTATACCGGAAGCTCGCTTCAATTGATCCTGATTTTTATGGCATATAAGGAAAGCTTGTTGAAGATTTTTAACTTGGATATGATTGCCTCCGAGGTAGTCCGAGCGTTATCAGGCAGTATTGGGATGATTATGGTAATACCCTTAACCTCGATAATCGCTGCTGTGTTATATGGGAAAATCAAGAAAGAACGGTTCACCACGGATAATGAAAAAGTTGAGGCGGAAAAAGCTATTTGAAGAAATTATTAAAAAGGGTTAGATACAATGAAAACAATTAGAAAAGTTTATCTTTCCGGTCTGGGAGCGATTGGCAGCTCTTATGCGGCTAAGTTTTATGAGAATAATCCGGATTTGGCGACAGTAGTCGCCGACGCAAAACGGATTGAACGTTACCGTGCTCAAGGGATTTTGGTAAATGGGAAAGCTTATTCCTTCCGTTATCTTGAGCCGGAAACTACCGACGAAAAGGCGGATTTAATCTTAATCGCCGTTAAACAGCATCAACTGGAGGAGAGCATTCGAGGGATTCGTAACTTTGTCGGGAGAGAGACGATCATTCTTTCTTTATTAAATGGGATTTCCAGTGAAGAATTGATCGGCAAGGAATTCGGGATGGAGAAAATGTTATACTCCTTTGTAGTCGGTACCGATGCAGTCCGGGAAGGTACAAAAACATCCTTCTCCAAGCTTGGAAAGGTAGTTTTCGGTGAAAAAAATAATCCGGAATATTCGGAGAAAGTACTGTTAGTCAAGGAACTTTTCGAACGGGTGGGAATTCCTTATCAGATTCCAGTGAACATGTTGAAAGAACTTTGGTGGAAATTTATGCTGAATGTTGGAATCAACCAAGTTTCGGCGATTTTGAAAGCGCCATACGGTGTGTTTCAGAGGATCGGAGAAGCTAAAGAGTTAATGGAGATGGCCTGTAGGGAAGTAATCCGGTTATCGGAGAAAGTGGGAATCAACCTTACCGAGAATGATCTTCAAAATAGTATCAAGATTGTCAATACCTTGGGGCCGGATGGTAAGACCTCAATGCTACAGGATGTGGAGGCGGGCCGGAAGACGGAAGTAGAGATCTTTGCCGGGACTGTAGCTAGATTAGGAAGGGAGTATGGAGTAAGTACACCGGTGAATGATTTTTTGTTAAGAGCGATCTATACTTTGGAGCAAACTTATTAAATTTATGGATTTAATCATAGAAATGCTTTTTTTTCAGAATACTACCTCCGTTAGGAGGTGAAAGAGAATGGATAAAAGGGTCAGAGAAGAAATGGATCCGCACGACTTACAAGATTTAGAAGACATGCCGGAGATTAATGAACCCCTGCAAAATAAGGCTGGAGTAGGAAAAAAGGGCAAGAAAAAGGCGGATGGAAGCGCCGAGGAACCGGAGGTAGATCCGGGGATCGATTATCTGCGTTGGTCCGACTAGCTGATTAGGGCTGGCCCAAAGATTTTTGGGCCAGCTTTTTGATAGTTCCGTTAAACGACTCAGGAAATACCTCAAACAACATGAATTCATTGAATACTTTACCTTTCATCCTTTAACGTGCCCCGGCGCAGAGACACAGAGTTGAAAACTGGTTTTCATTAGAAACGTCAACTTGTATTTGTCGGGCTTATTTTGATCTTAAGAAGGAGACTAGTTTTCTAACAGCGAATTCAATTAGGTACAATTTGCCGTGGGTTAACTATAAATGTTTTAACAGAGGTGCACAGTTTTGGAGATTATCAAGACCAAATTACTGCCTCCCCGTTTAAAACCGGGAATGGTTGTCCGGGAGATCTGTGCGAACCCTTCGGAACCGATCAGAAATAAAAAGGCGGTTTTGATTACTGCTCCGGCGGGATACGGGAAGACTACTATAATGCTTCAATTGCTGCACCAATACAAACAACCCTTTGTATGGTATCAATTAGACACGTATGATAATGATCCCGCAGTTTTCCTTCAATATATAACAGCCGGTTTTCAACAATATTTACCGCAGTTCGGTAAAGAAGCAGTAACTATTATCAACCAAGGTGATTTTCCGAATAATCTCCGGTTGGTATTGGGGGTATTTATTAATAGTTTAGTTCAATCAAAAGAGAAGTTTATTTTAGTTCTAGATGATTATCAAGTCATCAGCGAACCGGTTATTCATCGCTTTATCCAGGAATTTTTAGAACGGCTTCCCGAAAACACTCAGCTCTTTATAGCCAGCCGGACAACCTTGCCGTTATCGCTCTCCCGGCTTACAGCTGTCGGCGAAATATCGATTATTGATTCTAATGAGTTACGCTTTAACCGTGATGAAATCAAAGAATACCTCGCCTCCTGCCGACAAGATCCGGACGATTCATTAATAGATTATATAGAAAGCAACACCAATGGATGGCCGGTTGCCCTCGGGTTGACCAAGGCGTTCATGGTTGTCTCTCAAACAAACACATTATCCCTGGGAACCGAGGAAATCTATACTTATCTGGCCGGTGAAGTCCTTGCCTATCAGTCGGAGGCTATTAGAGAGTTTTTAATCGCCACCTCGGTTTTGGATGAGTTGACTCCCGAGTATTGCGATTTACTGTTGGAACGGTCCGATTCTACAGAAATATTGCGTTATTTGGAGAAACAGCAATTATTTCTAACGGTATTGGAAGGAAAAACTAGTACATATCGTTACCACCATCTATTCCGGGAGTTTTTACGGAGCAGGTTGGGGAATAAACGTCCGGATCTGATGCGGCGGGCCGGGTTAATCGCCTGTGAATCGGGAGAATTTGATCGGGCGATTGCCAATTTTATCTTGGCCGGTCTTGATGTCGAAGCGATAGCTACCATTGAGGAGGCGGCTAAACCCTCGTTACAACAGGGACGTTGGTTGACCGTCTCCCGTTGGCTGGACTCCTTATCATCCAAAATCATCGCTGCTAATTCCTGGCTCTCGTTATACCAAGCCCAAGTTGAACTATACCGCAACCGGTTTGGAGAAGTGGAAAAATGGGCCGAGATTGCCTTGACTTTATTTAAGAAAAACGGAGATCAAGCTGGTTTGGCCGAAAGCCGTTTGATTCAGGCAAGAATCCTACGACACCGGGGCAAATACCGGGAGAGCCTGAAACTTTTGGAAGCGGCTGAAACTTACTTGGCCAAGATGGGTCTGAGGGTCGATTTACCGCTTGAGAAATCAATCCTTCTTTATTTTACCGGAAGGCATAAAGAAGCCGAAAGCCTATTGTTGGAAACTTTGAAAAGAGCCGAACAATTTGGTGACGGCGATATGATCGCCAATTTACTTGAAGGTCTGGGAAATATCTATTATATCCAAGGCGATTACCAAAAAGCCTTGGGAATTTACAAAAAAGGAATTCAGGTATCGCCGGAACGGATCTTACCAGGTTATTATGCACAGGATTTTATTGCCTTAATCCATTTGGATTGGGGTGAAGTGGAACCGGCGCTTGAATATGCCAAGCGGAATGTGACCATTAGGGAAAACTTGGGAATGAAGGAAGCGCTTCCTTCGGCATATATGCATTTGGCCTTTCTTTATGTGGATAATGGCGAGGTTGAATTGGCGGAAGATTATTACCGGCGGGCCTATGAGCTAAACCGAGAAAACCAGGGAGATTCATTTTATCTTACCATCAACCTCATTTTTTGGGCGCGGAGCTTGGCTTTGCTGCATCGTTTTAGCGAGGCCCGGCTGAAAGTGGAGGAAGCGTTGCGGGTAGCTGGTCAGGAACCTAGTCTGGCGCTGGCTAATTGTTTGACAGTCGCTGGAATAGTATTACTATTAATTGGAGATTTGCCAAAGGCGGAAGAAATGCTCCGGCAAGGGACGGCCGTGATGGAACAAATCGGTTTCCGAAAAGGGATTTGTTTCGCATATGAGTTTTCAGCTGCCTTATATTTCACAACTAACAAAATGGAGTTGGCCGGCGAGTATGCCCATAAAGCCTTGGAATCCGCGGCTAGACTCAACGATCTGCAGGTGTTTATCACTTTTTATGAAACATTAAAACCGATTTTAAAGTATGGATTGGTAAACGGCGTTGAAGTTTCGTTTATTAACCGGGTTTTATCACGCCTTGGCCCGACGGCTGCTGAATTACTTACCGAGTTGGCCGACCATCCCGATCCGGAAGCGCGAAGGCGGGCTATTGTGCCCTTGGCTGAATTAGGAGAGGGTACGGGTAGGGAAATATTACGGAGATTGGCCAAGGACCCTGCGGTTCAAGTGGCTGAGTTGGCCCGGTCGGTGAGTCTGCGGATGGGTTTTAGCGGTGTAAAGGATGAGGAACAAAGGGATTTACCTGCGTTATTACGAATTAACGGTCTGGGACCGCTACAGATCCTTTTGGGAGGTCAAGATATAACCGCTATCAACTGGCGGACGGAAAAGGCCCGCGATCTGCTAATTTATTTGGCTCATTTTAAAGAACCGGTCTCCAAGGAGCGAATTATCGAAGATCTCTGGCCGGACCAAGAAGAACAAATATTAAGTTATAATCTTCATTCTACGGTATATCGATTACGTAAGGTATTGGAGAAATATAAACCCGGTGAAACCTTGCTGCTTGGCGGAAGTAGATATCAAGTGAAGGCTGATTTTTATGAAACGGATTGGCAGCGTTTTGAGGGGCTATGCTCCGCTCTTTCGGCAGACAGCTTTGACCTTCTGAAGAAGATAAACTTATTGGAAGAAGCGCTCTCCCTTTACCGGGGGGACTATCTTGAGGAATTGGATTATCAATGGCTCCTTCCTTATCGGCAACGCTATAAAAACCTCTACCTGCAAACCGGTGTGAATCTGGCCCGTTTATATATAGAGGCCAAGGAATTTCAAAAGGCCATCAATCTAGTAGATCGCCTAATGGAGACGGACAGTTTTCTAGAAGAAGCCCATGTTTTGGCGTTGACCGCTTATATCGGAATGGGAGACCGGGTCGGAGCGATCCGATATTATCAGAAAATAGCCGAACTCTTCCAGCTTGAACTGGGACTATCGCCTCCGGCGGAGGCGGTTGAGTTATATCAAAAGGTGGTTGGAAGTTAAGATTACATTTGTTTTCATTATAAAAAAGACTGATCCGGAAACTCCGGTTCGGTCTTTTTTATTTAATTTCAAACGCTAACCGCTTACTCGCCTCGCTAAGGCAAGTGGTTAGTGAATGGTCAGAAGCGTTTTGTAATATAGTTTCGAGAATTTATCGTTCAGGAGGTAGATTGTGAATGAAAAAGCTGTTACATGTTGGGTGTTTATTAGGGTTAATTTTAGTGACGGTCTTAAGCGGCTGTGGGGGTGGCGGTGGTAAATCAACTCCACCGACTCCGATAGTTTATGCGGCGGGATATTATCATAATGGTGGGGAAATCCCTTTTTATTGGACGAGTAACGATGCCGAAACGGTTACACTGTCAACCACATCCGGGGGAGCAATATATTCAATCGCTTACGGAAATGGACAAATTTATTATGGGGGCTACAGTAAAGGGGGACCTTGTTTCTGGACGGGTAACACTCTGACTTCACTCGGGACTGACGGCGAGGTAACGTCGATGGTTTATGCCAATGGAAACCTCTATAGCGGCGGGTACTACTATGATGGTGATGGAGACCTCCATGCTTGTTATTGGATCGGTGCTAATAATATCCCAAATGCATTGGTGGAAGACAGCGGCCGTTTATATACTATTGTTTTCGGCAATGGGGCCGTATATGGCGGAGGTTATTACTACCATGATAGCGGTTTAAATCTTCCCTGTTATTGTAAAGGGAATGCTCCACCAGTTACACTTTCAACGCAAGAGGGGTATGTTTACTCCAGTTCTTTTGCCGACGGCAAGGTTTATCTGGGAGGTTTTTACGGGAGCACCCCTTGCTACTGGACAGTAGATAACACAGATAATGTTGAATTTTTTGACCTTTCACCTAATAGCGGTCAAGTTAAATCTATTATTTGCGCTAATGGGACCGTCTATTGCGGAGGGTACTATGATAATGATGACGGTAAAGATATCCCCTGTTACTGGACTGGCGCAAATAACGTTCCTACTCGGCTTCCGATACCGGAGGGGACGACAGAAGCCAGGGTGGAGTCCATCACTTACGCCAATGGGACTGTTTATTGCGGGGGATATTATAGTGATGGCTCGAAGTACTATCCTTGCTATTGGGTAGGGGGCGCCTCTAACCCGGTTTCGCTTTTTCCCGATGGAGTTAATGGCGGATCTGTCAAAGCGATCCTGGTGAAATAAACAAATGTGATAGCTTCCTTTGATAGTAATTGTCAAAATTAATGAAAATCGGATATTGATTTTTCTTGTTTAAGTCGATATATTAACAGTAAGCAAAAGGCTGGGAGCGTTTATTAAAATTACCAAGACAAAAAAAGGAGGTTTTTAAAATGAGTAAACGTATTTTTTCATTCGGCTTAAGTTTATTATTAGCAATTAGCTGTTTCAGCAGCGTCTTGGCAAAAGCTCCGGAGTTTTCGGCAGACATGGTCATAACTGATGCTAAAGGTAAAACGAACCTAGGCAAAGTCTATATCAAGGGCAACGAAAAAATTCGCCAGGAATCAACCGCTGACGGTGAAACCTCAGTAATCATTTTGCGTCTTGACAAGAAAGTCAGTTGGACTCTGCTCCCGGATAATCAGTATATGGAGGTCAAAATGCCGGTTGACCCTAACCAACCCAATCCGGAGTTTGAATACGACACGGCGGAACTAGGTAATGAAACAGTCAATGGATATCCCTGCAAAATAGTACAATATACCTATAAAAAGAAGAAATATGGAGTTTTGAAACAATGGGTCTCCGAAAAATTAGGATATTCCGTAAAGATTGAAAGTAAGGACGCTAAGGGTAAGATAACTCTGATTGAATACAAAAATATTAAGGAAGGCAAACAGCCGGATTCATTATTTGAGATTCCGAAGGGATATGAGAAGTTTTCCTTGTCGATTAAAATTCCGGGACTTTAAGAAAAGTTATATGCTTTTAATAAAATGTCTGGTAAACTATCCATATAGAGTCATATTATTAGAGTGTTATATTTCGTATGAAGGAGGCTCATACTTTGAATCGTAAAATCCTTTTAATCGTTATTGCTATTATGGTCTTGAGCATTTTAACATTACCCACGCTTAATGCTGCCGCGCTTTATAAAATTGCGGTGTTGCCTTTTGATGACGGCTCAATTAAAGATCGGTGGTGGGATAATGATTGGGATGTGGGCAAGGGCATATCCGATGAGTTGGTGACTGAGTTACTGAAAACCAATAAATTTCGGTTGATTGAACGGGAACAAATCGATAAAGTCTTAAATGAACAGAATTTTGGAATGAGCGGCCGGGTCGATACCGGTAGCGCGGCGAAGATTGGGAAGATATTAGGTGTTCAATATTTGGTTATGGGCCGGGTTACCGAATTCAGTTTTAAAAGCACCGAAGTCGGCGGTTTGAGTCTCAAAAAAGGCATCGGCTTGGGATTGAAAAACACCAAATCTAATGTGGCGATTGATGCCAGGCTGGTCGATACCAGCAGCGCCGAGATAATTTCCAGCGTAACCGGAAAAGGCAATAAGAGTACTGCCAATGTTAAAGTGGCTTATAAATGGGATGCCATCGCCTTGGGCAGTGATGAATTTCGCCAGACCGATCTGGGAAAAGCTACCCGAGAGGCAGTTTCATCGGTAGCCAAGCAATTAGGGGAAAAAGCCTATGGCAATGGGCCGGCTCAGCCGATGAAACTAACTGGTAGCGTGGCCTATGCTTCGGGAAGCAAAGTGATCATCAACGTCGGTTCCTCTGCGGGAATTAAACCGGAGATGGTCTTCGTCGTCCGCCATGTGTTGGAAGTAGTGAAAGATCCTGAAACCGGCGAAGTTATCGATGAAGTAACTGAAGCAGTAGCCGAGATTAAGGTAACCGAGGTCAAAGATAAATCCGCTACATGCACAGTATTGAAGAAATTAAGCTCTAACTTGGCAATTGCGGTCGGGGACAAGGTGGAACAGAAACAATAGATTTGATTTGAATAGTTGATTAGTATTTGTTAAGTTATACTCCCGCTGAACTTGATCTTAATCATTCGGCGGGATTTATTTTCCGTAAATTAAATTTTGAGGAAAAAATTTACTAATATATAGCAGGAAATTATTTGAAAACGGCGAATTATAAGGAGAATCTTTTTTAGGGCTTACTAATATTTTTGAGGTGAAGAATTTGCCAATTGATCAGAACAACGGTATAATAATATTAGTGACAGTTATTCAAGGGTTTAATCAAGTTCCGGCCAGTGGGATTAGTCCTATGAAAGCCGCCGGATTAAAATGATCAAACAAAGGAAAACCAGTTGGTTATATATTAAGAATTTAATTTTTGTATCTTTACCGGCGGTCGTTACTTTCTTCACTAAAGATGATAGAAATTTTCATGTTATTACAGGCACTTTTAAATTACCCCAAAATGTAAGCTTTACGATTAGGTTTATCTTAGGTTTACTGGCGGTATTATTGCAAGGGGTTATCGGATGGCGGATAATCAGGTTAAATATTAAACGGGACCAGCTATTTAAATATTCATTAAACTATTTAAAAGTGCATAAGTTAGTGTCATTAGATCGAATAGGCCAGGCAATAAAAGCGGAAGAGCGAAATATAATTAAAGGAGATCGCAGTATCGTTAGGCTGCAAAAAAAGAATGTCAAATGCATTGAAGTCAAGGTCTATTTACCATGTCGAAACTTTTTTCAGGTATGTTTAGAAATACTATCCTTGGGAATTATAAGATCCAAGACTTTCCTTTATGAGAATAAAATAAAGGAATTCGGCCCACAACATGATACCGGGCTTACTTTTGAAGCTTATCCCAAATCCGAGGGTTTAGTAGGAAAATGTTATAGGGAAGGTTCGGTTTGTATCGCTAAAGAATTTAATCCCAACCATAGGTCGTTAAATTTGGCCCCGTATCAGATTGATAAATTATTGGATGTCAAGTTTTACGCTTGTTGTCCAGTATATATGACCAAAAGAAAGATCACCGCGATTCTGGTTTTAGAGTCAAGGGTTCCGATTCAGTATGATGATAGGTTAGATAAACTCTTTCATAAAAAAATGAGAGAGTACCGGGACCAGTTGGAACTGGAATTCCCGATTATTTTTAAAAAAGCTGAAGGTGAATAAGATGTATATTGCGAAAGAATTGCCACTCCCCAGAGCCGGACGGAATGTATTGTTCAACCCTAGTGAACTCTATTCCATGGAAATTGATGTTTCGGAAACACCGGAGGGATTAATAGTAAAGACTAAAAAGGCTTTATGCATTAGCCGTAATTCGGGAGCCAAAAAAATGGTATCGGAAAGCAATTATCGAAGTGGCAAATAATTCGGATTTTCTGATCGATTTAAATAAGAGCTAAGGCTCTTTTTTTATGGATTACTTTACTTTCAAATAAAGGTTGAGATTAATAATTGGACTTTAATTGACATATGTCCATAAGAATACTAATATTTAAGGTATCACAACAGGGTAACCGTGAAGGAGCAGAGGGTTATGCTTAAATTTCGGGTCTTAACCGAAAACCGGGTTCGAATTATTTGATTTTCAGCCATGGTCATTATGATCATACCGGCGGGTTTTTAGAATTTCAGAAGTGTTTAGATTCACGAACAAAGATTTAATTCACCCCGAGGCTTTTCAAAAACGATATGTCCACAAAGATAAAATGAGCAACCCGGTGGAGGCGGGTATTCCCTGGAATTTTAACTCGGTTGCTATTAAAAACAATGATATAGTTTATAACACTAAGCCGAACTTAATTGGCGCAGGAGTTTTAATTTCCGGGGAAATACCTAGGATAACTGATTTTGAACCGGTCCCAGCTTGTTTTATCACCGAAAGCTCCACCGGAATGATTCACGACCGAATCATTGACGAACAGATGTTAATCATCAGAGGAGAAGAAGGGATCTATCTTTTCCTAGGTTGCGGCCATCCGGGAGTGGTTAATTGCCTGCTTTATGCGGCGGAGTTGTTACCGGGGGAGAAAGTAATGGCTGTAGTAGGAGGAATGCATTTAGAGGCTGCGGAAACCCCTCGTTTGGAACAAACAGTCCAAACTTTAATTGATTTTGGGGTCACCAAGGTAATTCCACTCCATTGCGCCGGCGAATCCGCTGTTAATAAAATGAAAAAAGTCTTTGTTGAATCTTGCTTTACGCCGCTGGTTGGAGATATGATAGAGTTTGAATAAGTTACGAAATAAATCGCTATGTTCGACTCTGAATAACTAAATTATCGAAAAGGAAGGCATTAACTTTGGTCCACACTTATTGCTTAAATGGTCTTTATATCGCTTTGGATGTTAATAGCGGTAGTATTCACTTGGTGGAGGAAGTTGTCCACCGGATTTTAAAAGAATTTCCCCATCACCTACCTATCGAAGCGGAACTGTACCAAAGGCTCGGTTCTGATTATTCACAGGAAACAATCCATCAAGCTTATCTTGAGATTAAGCCTTTGCTAGCTGAAAATCTGTTATACTCCCCGGAAATTACCTGGGAACAAGTTGCGGATTTGGTTAACAAACCAAAGGGGCTGAAAGCCCTCTGCCTCCATGTGGCCCATGACTGTAATTTACGGTGTGAATATTGTTTTGCCGCTAAAGGGGATTACCACGGCGGAAGAACTTTGATGTCCAGCGAGGTTACGGTTAAAGCGATTGACTTTTTAGTCCAAAACTCAGATCGTCACGAATTGGAGATCGACTTTTTCGGGGGCGAGCCTTTACTCAACTTTGAGACGGTAAAAACGGCGGTATCCTATGGAAGGAAACTTGAGCAAAGTTCCGGTAAAAAGCTTCACTTTACGATCACTACTAACGGCACGTTACTAAATGATAGTATTATTGATTATATCAATGAAAACATCGATAACGTAGTGATCAGTATTGACGGCCGTCAGGAAGTTCATGACGGGATCCGCTATTATCCGGGAGGGAAAGGATCTTATGAACGAATTCTGCCCATGGCCCAAAAGTTAATTAGTAAACGGGGCTCGAAGGAATACTACATTCGAGGCACCTATACCGCTAATAACTTGGACTTTGCCAATGACGTGTTGCACCTGGCCGATTTGGGGTTTCGGGAGATCTCGGTTGAACCGGCGGTTGGAAAAATTGAGGGGGCAACCATTACCCGGGAACATTTACCTCAAATTTTACCGGAGTATGAGAATCTAGCCCAAAAGTATCTAGAGCGGATTGCCGCTGGGAAACCTTTCCGGTTTTATCATTTTAATTTAAATCTTTATGGCGGTCCTTGCATTTATAAACGGATTACGGCTTGCGGCGCGGGTACTGAATATCTGGCCGTATCGCCCCAGGGAGAGCTTTATCCTTGCCATCAGTTTGTCGGTGAGGCTGAGTTTGTAATGGGCAATTTGGAAACGGGGATTACCAATCATAACTTGCTGGAACAGTTTAAAGGGTCGAATATCTTTAGCAAAGAAGCTTGCCGAAGCTGTTGGGCCAAGTATTTTTGTTCAGGCGGATGCCACGCCAATAGTTATTATAATAATGATCATATTGAGCAGCCGGATGAACTTACCTGCGCGATGCAACGTAAGAGAATAGAGTGCGCGATTATGGTTGAGGTAATGCAGCGGATGGAGAAGGAATAAGTTCGGTTGCGCTTTTTTACGAGTGTTGTTGGCCCATTCGTTAGTCCGGTTTTTGATGGATTTTCTGCGCCAGCCGGGCCAAAACTTTACCGGTCTTGTATTGACCCAGTATATTGCCTTGGGCTTGGCGGTATTTTGCGCGGTCTTAATTTGGTATTTGGGAAAAGATAAAGCAAATTTAGATTGAAATCCTAATCAAAGCATTAAAAATTAATCGGGATTAACAAGATTAAAGTCGGTAATTTGTCACTTTTTGTTACGGTTTTTTAAATCGTAACTTTTTTGTTTTGATAGAAGGAATAAACCAAAGGGTTCCAGAATAATAGTAACACAAAAATGAAATTGGTAATACTCAAGATTCGTAATAGAGATAAGGAGTAACTTTGATGGATCAAACTATCGACGATAAACGGGCTGTTTTCTTTGATAAGTTAGCCGAAACGTGGGACACCTCCGGTCCTTCGCCAGCCGCTACCCTAGTTAGAGCCTTCCTCAAAAAGTTAAACCTGACCCCTGGAAGTATAATTCTGGATGTGGGAACCGGGACTGGGATGATGGTGCCGTATTTATTCGAACTGGAACCGGAAAAAGTAATGGCCTTGGACTTATCCGAAGTAATGCTTTCCAAGTTGCGAGCAAAATATGAAACCCATTATGGCGCTGAACTGATAGTTAGTCAAGGTGATGTCCATTTTCTTTCCCTCCCGGACGCTTCAATCGACGCCGCTATTTGTAACGGGGTTTATCCCCATTTTGATAATAAGCCCAAAGCTTTGGCGGAACTTTTGCGAGTGTTAAAGGCGAAGGGGATCATCGCAATTAATCATTTTACCAACAAAGCTTTTATTAATAAAGTTCATGGGGAAGCCTCCGATCCTTTAATTCGAAAGGACTTGTTGGAGCCGGTGGAAGATCTGGCGAACTTAGTTATAAAAGCCGGATTTAACATATTGGATATGGCAGATAACGAACACGAATACTACTTGATCGCGGAAAAGGTTTAAAATGGCGAGAGAATTAGGGATTGAACTTCATAATTTAGTTGCGGGATATAACCACAATCAGGTACTTAAGGGAATAGACTTGAAGGTGAAACAGGGTGAGGCGGTAGGTATTGCCGGTCTTAATGGGGCCGGCAAAACTACGCTCTTTAAGGTGATGTTGGGTCTGATTCCGGTAACTGAAGGCCGAGTAAGTGTCCTGGGACGCGATCTTAGGACCGGAATTGATCGGGCCTGGGCGAGGCGGGAGATTGGCTATGTACCACAACAGACCACGCCCGGGAAATTGCCGGTTTCAGTACATGATGCTGTTTTAATGGGAAAGTGGGGCAAAGGCTATGGTTTCTTTCGTAAACCGCAACATTCCGACCATGAAGCTGTCGGTGCAACCTTGAAACGAGTTGGCCTGGCTGACTTAGAGTGGCAAGATTGCCGAAAGCTTTCCGGGGGCGAACAACAAAAGGTCTCCCTAGCCAGGGCGTTGGTCCGGGATGCCGTTATCTTGCTATTAGACGAGCCTACCACTTATCTTGACCGTAATTTCCAGATTGAAATCCTGGAGTTGTTGAAAGAAATTCGAAATGAAGGCCAGCTTACTTTGATAACCATTAGTCACGATCCGGCGCATCTAAAAGCGATCTCCGACCGGATTTACCAATTGGACCAAGGCTCCTTACAGGTGGTAAATGATGAATCTGATTGACTTCCTCATGGTCCCTCTCTTTCAAAAGGCATTTTTAGGGGCTTTTCTTTCCGGAGTTGGACTTTCTTTACTGGGTGTGGTTATTTTGAACCTAAATTTGACCACGATCCGTTTTGCCTTAATGCATATTGCTTTACTCGGGGCCGCTGTGGGAATGGTCCTGGGTTTTTCGCCATTGGCCGGGGCAATGGTGGGAATCGTTTTGGCCTCATTTTTGCTGGGTCCGGTTGGAGACTACTTGAAAATGGACACCGGGGTTAGCGGAACACTTTTTATGACCGGTTCACTGGGTCTGGCCTTTATTCTTTTCTATAAGGCGGGAGTACCGGCTATGGATGCTTTCGCTTTATTCACCGGTAATGTTTTAGCATTACAAAGTAGCGACCTCTGGGCTATCGGCGGATTGGCTGCGATTATCATTTCGGTTTTCATCATCTTTTACCGAGAAATTCAAATGACTTTATATAATCCGGAACTAGCCGAGGCTTTGGGGGTGCCGGTCCGGAAAATTCGAAACGGACTATTGCTGTTAACCGGTTTGGCTATTGGGATCAATATTCGGATGGTGGGAGCGTTGTTAATCGACGCGGCGGTCTTGCTTCCGGCAGTTGCTGCCTTAACTGTTTCCCGGAGTTTAAAAGCAGCTTTATTTTGGTCGGCGTTCTTTGGTATTTTCTCGCAAGTGGGAGGACTGATCGCATCGATGATCTTGGATTTACCCAGCGGCGCTAGTATCACGATGACTGCTGTTTTAGGAGTTTGCCTAGCCGGAATCTTTAACCGGATATTAAAACGAGTTTAAAATAGTGAATCCGTGTTAATCTTGTCAAAAAGAGAAGGGACTTAGACAGGATTAACAGGATTAACGCGGATTTTTAAAAACCAACGATAAGCAGATAAGTTTCATAGTGGTTAAACAAGAAGGAGTGGGATAAGGATGATTGATAAAAAGGGAAAATTACTGTTGAAACTGGTTTTAGTAATGGGTGTAATTTCGGTATGGGTGGGGTCTGTCATTCCAGCGGGGTGGTGTGCCCAATCAAAGGTGGTGGTAGCCTCCACCAGTTGGACCGGGGCAATTGCCAGGGCAGCGGGGGCTGATGAAGTCCGAGTGTTGGCGCCGTTGGAACTGAAACATCCGCCGGAGTATGACTACCGTCCGACGGATATCGCCAAATTGGGCCAGGCCTCAGCGGTGGTTTATGCCGGATATGAGCCCTTCATGAAGAAATTGCTGGAGGCGGCCGGGTATCCGGAGTCGCAAACATTCAAAGTCAGAACTACCAATACCCCGGATAATTTGAAACAACAAGCGCGGCAGTTAGCGGCGAAGCTAGGCACAGTAAAGCAGGAAACCGAATGGGAAGAAGAGTTTGAGCAAGTGGCGGTGGATATTTTAGAAAAAGCGAAGGTCCAAAATGCCGCACGAACTAGGGTGCTGGTCCAGCAACATCAACAGCCTTTTGTGGAATGGCTTGGTTATCAAGTTGTCGGCGTTTTCAGCGCCGACGAACTTACCCCGGCAAAGGTGATGGAGTACGCCAACCTCCAACCGGATCTGGTAATCGATAATTATCACAACCCCCAAGGAAAGCCCATAGTAGCAGTGGCCAAGTGTGGCTATGCGGAGTTAATCAATTTTCCTTCGGTAAAAGCGCCGGGTCTGATCGAATTATTCAAGGAAAATGCGGGGAGATTAGGGTTATAGTTATTTTGACATCAGGATACTAAATGATATAATGAGATAGTTAAATAATAATTTGAGTCACTCATGGGATTTTTAATTTATTATCAAAAGAATATGTTATAATCTTCTTAGTCTTTTATTGGCTTGATCGGTTCTTTAGCGAACAATTTCATAAGTTTATCAGGTGTCCGGATAGTTCCGGATGAAAAGGGAAAGCGGTGTGAATCCGCTACAGCCCCCGCTACTGTAAGTGAGGATGCTCAATCAAACAACAGCCACTGGTTTAACCGGGAAGGCGATTGGGTCAGATGATTCACGAGTCAGGAGACCTGCCTGATAAATCTCAATAAGTACCTTCGGTGGGAAGGAAGCGTCGGCTTTAACAGACTGATTAAGCCTCTTCCAATATTTACGGAGGGGGCTTTTATTTGTTTAATCTTTTACAATTATTAAACCTCACAAAATGAGTTTCGATTGTACATTATAGATTATAAATTGTGAATTGCTGCTCTGGGGGCAAGTAGTAGCTGACGGGGACGATTACTTGAAAAAGGTGGCCGGATAATTGTTTAAAAAGCGCAATCTGATTTTGATATTGGTTGGATTAGTAATTATCGGATTACTTACTTACTTAACGGTCCCCGATAATGCCGACCGAAGGCGACCGACCGAGGGTTCTTCACTCAAGGTTTTCGATTCGTATCAGCGGGCGATTACAATTGACCAAGAACCATCCCGAGTAGTATCGTTGGCTCCGAATATTACCGAGATTATATTTGCCTTGGGAAAAGGAGCGACCTTAGTTGGTAAGACCGACTTTTGCGACTACCCGGAGGAAGTGGGTGGCATCGAATCGGTGGGAGATATTATGAACCCTAATATTGAAAAAATCCTGGAACTGGATCCGGATATTATAATTGCTTCAAACCATTTTCAAAAGACAGTCCTAAAAAAACTTGAGGCTCTGGGACTTAAAGTTGCGATTTTAGATGGAAAAGAAAGTTTTAACGGCGTTTATGATACCATCAGGCAGGTGGGGCAGATCTTGTATGCTAATGAAAAAGCCGTTGAGCTGATCGCCGCTATGCAACAGAAAGTATCTTATATTACTTCCGTAGTCGAACAGGGCAGAAAACCAAAAGTTTATTATGTAGTGTTTTATGGAGACGGAGGGTTTTACACTGCGGGCAAAGATACTTTTATCGGCAATGTGTTGACAATGGCTGGTGGTGATAATGCCGCCGCTGATTCTGAAGGTTGGCAATACAGTATCGAAAAATTAGTTGAACAAGATCCGGAGTTCTTGATCTGTTCCAAATTTTATCATACCAAGGCTGTTCTTGAGAGAACGTCCGGTTTAAAAGATGTGCGAGCTATCAAAGAAGGAAAACTACTGGAGATCGATCATAATCTACTGGATCGGCAAGGACCGAGGTTGACGGAGGGACTGGAAACCTTAGCCCGGTTGCTCCACCCGGAAATTTTTGATGATTACCCAAAGGAGCTATAAACGATATCATGAGTTACATCAATAACCGCAGTTTTTATCAAAAAGTTTTTTGGGCCGGAGTCGTTTTGTTAATCTTGGTGTTAGTTACCGTCGCCACCTTTGGAGTAGCCAAGATTTCCTGGAACCAAAGCCTAAAGATAATTTTGAATAAATTACCGGTTCTAAACAAACTAATCCCGGTGGAAAACATCAAGTACTCTTCGAGAAATATCGTCTTGAATTTGAGACTGCCGCGAATTTTATTGGCCGCATTGGTAGGCGCCGGATTGGCAGTGACGGGTGCTGCATTCCAAGGAATCTTTAAAAACCCTCTGGCCGAGCCATATGTGGTGGGAATTTCTTCGGGGGCCGCTTTGGGCGCTGCATTAACCATGGCTCTGGGCGCTGAAAAAATCGCTTTCGGTTTTGGGCTTGTCACGGTCAACGCTTTTCTCGGGGCGGTCGGGACCGGATTATTGGTTTACAATATCGCCCGCATCGGACATCGAATCTCAAGCATTACGCTATTACTGACCGGGACCGCCGTTAATATCTTACTAACCTCTCTTGTTTCCTTGATTATGACCTTTAAACGGGAGCAGATCGAAAGAATAGTCATCTGGACTATGGGGAGCGTGGCTACGGCTGATTGGAATGAAGTTTTGACGGTGCTGCCGGTAGTCTTTGGCGTTATGATTGTAATCCGGATCTTTGCCAGAGACTTAAACATGATGTTGTTAGGGGATGAAAGCGCTAAAAGCCTGGGAGTGGAAGTGGAAAAAGTTAAAAAGTACCTTCTATTAATCTGCTCATTGATGGTGGCCATGATTGTCTCCGTAAGCGGTGTGATTGGATTTGTCGGGCTGATCATTCCCCACATGGTTCGGATGTTATTCGGCCCCGACCATCGGGTCGTGATTCCTTTTTCAGCCTTGGGAGGGGCCCTGTTATTGATTATCTGCGATACTATTGCCCGAACCATAGCGGCGCCGAACGAGATTCCCATCGGGGTCATTACAGCCATCTGTGGTGTGCCTTTCTTCTTGTCCTTGCTCTATCAAAACAAAAAGAAGGTCTTTTAGGAAGATGTCAAATCAAGAAGCAGTCAGAACTAAGCAACTGAGTTTCTCCTATGGCGGGAAACCGGTCTTGGAGAATATCAATCTTAATATTATCAAGGGTAAATTTTACGCCGTTCTGGGGCCCAATGGTTCCGGTAAAACTACCTTGCTTAGGAATATCGCTAAATCAGTGGATCTTAAGGAAGATACCGTTTTTATTAATGGAAACGACGTCAAACCGATGGGACGGAAAAGTCTAGCCAAAGAACTGGCCGTAGTCCCTCAAAGTGTTGAGTTTCAGTTTGATTTTTTAGTGCTGGATTTAGTATTGATGGGCAGAGCTCCTTATCTATCACGATTTGCCATGGAGAGCGAGGCTGATCTGGAAATAGCTCAACAAGTGATGGAGAATATGGATATTTGGCATTTGAAGGACCGGAGCATTCATACTTTAAGCGGCGGTGAAAGGCAAAGGGTGATGGTTGCCCGGGCGATGGCTCAAAAAACGGGAATTATCTTACTGGATGAACCCGTTTCCCACTTGGATATTTATCATCAGATCGAATTGTTGAAACAGATCAAAACCCTCAATAAAACCGGTGAGATTACCGTCTTGGCGGCCCTGCACGATCTGAATTTGGCGGCTGCTTTCGGTGACTATTTGATCTTTATGAACCAGGGTAAGATCCATAGCCAGGGGATGCCTGCCGAGATTTGTAAAGAAGAAATCATTAAAGAAATTTATGGGGTAGAGGTAGAGGTGAAGATGGTTTCCGAGACCGGAAGACCTTATATTATTCCTAAAATTGAATATCAATAATAAGCGAGTTTCATAATTACGCTAATTTTTCAGCCCAAGGCGCCGCAAAACGGCTTAATAGGGAAACAGGTGTCGAATCCTGTGCGGTCCCGCCACTGTATTAGGGGAGTAACTTGACAATCAGCCACTGGATAACAACCGGGAAGGCGTCAAGTAGACGATGAACCTAGAGCCAGGAGACCTGCCTTGAGCTAAATATCACGGCCTACGGGAGATAGGAGGATGATGCCGATGTTTTATTGGATAACAGTCTTTGATCCCTAGTTGTTGGAACAAAGACTTTTTTGTCGGTTGAGCGAACCCTAAAATTCATGATTTTGAAAATAGTTAAGGAGGTTTTAACTTGAAAAAGCTGGGCTTGATCATTATCTTGGCTTTGATTATCAATACATATTCGACGGTTACCCATGTTCGGGCCGAAGAGGAGGAGATCGCCGTGGAAGAGGTGGTGGTCACCGCCACTCGCACCGAACAAGAAGCCAGGATGGTTCCTGGAAAAACGGAGGTGATCACCGCAGAGGTGATTGGAACTTCGGGAGTAACTACGGTAGCGGAAGTTTTAATGAAGGAAGGTATTGTTATCTCCAGTTACGGTGGGGCTTCAGGAACCGCTACCGTCCAACTTGACGGTGCCGACGCCACGGAAACCTTGGTGTTGATAAACGGGACGCCGGCCAATACCGGTTGCAGCGGAGAGGTGGACTTAAGTTACTTTCCGGTTGCCGGGATTAAACGGATTGAAGTATCCCATGGACCCTTATCGGCGTTATACGGCGCTAATGCCTTGGGAGGGGTAGTCAATATTATCACCGATTTAACCGGGGAAACTCAAAGCAATGTTTCAATAAGTGGCGGTGATTTTGACACCAAAGATTTGGGATTCACCTTGCAACGGGAAAGATGGGGACTGGCCGTGGGAGGAAGTAAAACCGACGGCCACCGCAAACGTTCCGCTACTGATAAATATTATTTATTGGGTCAGTATGATTTCATTCAAAGCGAGGATGAATATCTCTCTTTGTACTGGCAATATCTGACTAAGGATTCGGAAGTTCCGGGTTTGGAAACCTACCCCTTAGAGGCTGCGGAGCAAGGGGAAGAAAACGCATCTTTGAACTTGAACGGAAAAAGTTTTTGGTTGAACGGGGTATGGGAATATAAACTTTTCGGACAGACACTGGATCTGAAATATGATGACGACGGTCCTATTCCCGACCATGCCCGCCATCGGGCGGCAAACTACGGTTGCGATCTGGCCGGACTGTATCATTTGGGCCAACATGAATTGTTGAGCGGCCTCATGTTTAAAACCAGTGAGTTTGACAGTACTTTAAGCGGCAAACATGATCTGGAGAACAGCGGTGTATTCCTTCAGGATGACTGGGAAATTCAAAGGGGATTGAATCTGGTATCCGGGATTCGGTGGGACTATAGCAGCAAATATTCGTCTCCGGTGACACCCCGGATTGCGCTGGTCAAATCCTTATCGGAATATACAACCGTTAAACTCGGCTATGGGAAAGCTTTTCGGGCTCCCACCATTAATGACTTATATTGGGACCAACCCGCTTATGGAATGTACGGTAACGAGGACCTAAAACCGGAAGAAGGCGAACGTTACGAGATTATCCAGGAGTGGCGGCAAGGCAGTCAAGGGCTGACAGTTAGTTTTTTTCAGAGTTACTTAACTAACGGGATCCGGTGGGACGATCCGGAAGGAGACTTTACTTATACTGTTGTTAATATTGATAAATTACGAACCTATGGCGCAGGCATCGATTGGAAGAATACCTGGCAAAACAGGTACACTTGCCGCCTGGGTTATCAATGGCAGGATGAGAGAGCTTGGGACTCATCTACCGGAAGCTATACCATTGATCGAAATTTTTTCGGTTCCAACCATTTCAACTTGGGGTTCAGTGTAAAATCTGGGCCCTGGCAATCGGGATTGAATTGGAAATGGGTTCAAAACCGGATGAACCAAGGCAGCACTAAGATGCCTGACTACCATACGGGCGACTTTAATCTGGGCTATCAAGTCAATGTTCAATGGAGAGTAATGTTGGCGGTTAATAATGTCACAAATGAACAATATGCAATCCAAAACGGTTATCCGCTACCCGGACGGGAAATGAAACTTAGTTTAAATTATCAATTTTAATACTGCCGGATTAAGGTTTAAATAACTTCTGCTTTTTGAGGTAAATCATGTTTCGAAATTGGTTATTGGTATCATTATTGCTACATGTGCTTTTGATAATCGGGGCGGGTTTTACCATCGCTAACAAGGCGGTTCCCGCGGCGATTCCCCTTTGTTTGGAATTGGCGGGAGGGCCCGTTGAAGTGAAGGAGTCCGGTTCTAACATTGGCCATGGAAAAGCGCGACAACCCAAAACCCTCAAAAAACAGCCGGATATCGTAAAGGCGGCGGAGGACTCTCCGCCCTCCATCCCGGCTGATACGGAAGATTCACTGAAAATGACCACCGTGGTTGAAACCGGAGCGGATACACCCGAACCACAGGGTCCCCCAATTAATGAAAGGGATAGCGCAACCGAAACCGGTTCCGGCCTTTCGGTCGAATCGGAAAACCGGAGCACCGGTGGGATACCGGAAGGGCGGTCGCCGATTTACGCCCCCCGTCCCAATTATCCCATTCGAGCCCGGCTTAATAACTGGGAAGGTTCGGTTCTTTTGGAGGTAACGGTTGGTCCGGACGGTCAGGTGCAACAAGCAACGGTTTTGCAGTCGTCGGATTATTCAATCCTGGATCGGGCGGCCCAGAAAACCCTCAAAAGATGGCGTTACCAACCCTTCGATGAAGATGGGCTTGCCGTTATCTGGTTGACTCGGGTTAGAATCAAATTTGTCTTGGAGGAATAGGTATGCGTTGGATAATTCAGGGTGGAATTTTTATGCTGCCGTTGTTAATCTGTTCGGTTTTAATGGTAGCTATTTCGCTGGAACGGTTTTGGTTTTTTACTAAGGTTATGAAGACGCCTTTAATTGACCAAACCCGGCCGGCGGAGGTCATGAAAAATCTGCGCCGGTATTTACCGGCTTTACATACGATCATTACCATTTCGCCGATGTTGGGACTCTTAGGCACCGTAACCGGGTTAATGCGTTGTTTCAATCTGTTAGGCAAGCAAGCAACGGTTTATGATCCGGTAGAGATGAGTCTGGGGATTAGCGAAGCCCTGATCACCACAGCGGCCGGTTTAATCATTACCGTAATCGCTACTGTCTTTTATAATTACTTTTCAGCCCGGATGGACAGCTATTTTTATGATTATGAGCTTGCGCTTGGGGAGGCATCGGCAGATGAAAGTAACGGTTAAACCACCGCCCTTGCCAAAACCTCAAGTATCAATAATCAATCTGATTGATGTCTTGATTACTTTGATCGCTTTTTTTATGTTTACGACGGTATTTGCGACCAAACAGCAACAGATAAAGGTCCACCTTCCCAGCGCCGCTCATGGGGAGACCACTAGGGTTAAGGATATGATTGAGATCCTTTTAACCGCAGAAAACCGGATTTTTATCGGAGACCATCAGTTGCAACCAGGAGAATTAGCGGATTTTCTGCGCAGTAATTACGGTGGGAAAGAGATGGTGGCGATTTTGGCCGACCGGAGTTGCCGGTATGAATGGATTGTTGGCCTACTGGATACGGTTAAAAGTTGTGGTTTGACCCGAGTTTCTCTGAATGTTCGGTCTCAGGACTGAAACTATAGGTCGCATTTACAAAATTTATTTCAATTTAGATTGGTTAGGTTGATGGGAGCTAAAAATGCTACCTATGAAGACCATTTAGGGCTGATAGCCGTCGAACTGGGTCTTAACCTTGAGCGAGGGGATCGTACTCTGTTATTGGGTATTGGCGGTAGGCAGGGGAGAGAAGGAGATTGAAGTTTGAAATGGGGAGAAGTTTGAAAAATCAAAAAAGGGATCGTATTTTTGACCTATTAGAATATTGCTCTTTTGCCGATCTCTACACCCTCAAACAAATCCGAACCAAAAATAGTATAAAGTAAGAAAAGCTCAAGAAAATAATGAAGTATAGTAATAGATCTGGTGTTACTTCCCTATTTTGGGATTGTAATTCCGGATTTTTTTATTTTTATCTTTCTGAGTTATCAAGGAAAAGGAACCATACCTACTTTTAGCCCATATATTGTGGATGAAGTTAGCTTAAAGCAATACTTTTGGTAAGAGAGGATTTGTTTTCAGATTGCTAAAGAATAACCTGGCGAAAGGGTATAAACCCAGATGATAGTCGAATTTAAATTGACCAACCTGCCGATTGGAGAAAAGGCTGAAGTAGTAAGCGTCTTGGCGCAAGGGGTTGCCCGGAACCGTCTCCTGGATCTTGGTTTGGTGCCGAAGACGATCATTGAAGCAGTTCGTAAAAGTCCGTTGGGGGACCCGGTAGCCTACAAAATCCGGGGAGCAGTTATTGCCTTACGTGCGGAGGAGAGTTCTCAAATTAGGGTCCGTTCGTTAAATTGATTTTTACCGGCAGAGGATAGGCTTCTACCGGTAATCAAAAACAGTAACCAAAAACAAAGCAGGAGGTTGACAGGTGGGACTAACAGCTCAATCTACTGGTATTAATGCTTTTTTAGAAGAATTAAAACAAAGTTCAGTTAAGGCTGATGCAGTTATCGCTTTGGCCGGCAACCCGAACACGGGTAAAAGTACGGTTTTTAACGGCTTAACCGGATTAAACCAGCATACCGGTAACTGGCCTGGAAAAACCGTGATCCTGGCCAAAGGTAATTACCAGCATCAAAGGAAGAACATTACTTTGGTGGATCTACCGGGAACATACTCATTGCTCGCCAATTCCGCTGATGAACAAGTGGCCCGTGACTTCATCTGTTTTGGAAACCCTGACGCCGTAGTGGTGGTAGCGGATGCCACTTGTCTGGAGCGGAACTTAAACTTAAGTTTACAGGTCATGGAGATTACACCCCGGACCATTCTCTGTGTCAATCTGATCGACGAGGCTAGACGTAAAAAGATGGAGATTGACTTGGCTAAGTTGGAAGCTATTTTAGGAATACCGGTAGTTCCTGCTGTTGCTAGAGAAAAAGTGGGTCTAAAACAATTGAAGGATGTAATTGACAAAGTGGCATTTGGCAAGAAGTGGCCACAACCAAAATCGATGGAATATAGCGAAACTATTGAGGCGGCCTTGGCAGAAATCCAAAGAGAGGTCGACCATTTGCTTCAGGGTAAATTCAACAGCAGATGGGTGGCATTGCGTCTTTTGGATGGGGACAACTCAATCATCACGGAGATCTTTCACTATCTGCAAAGACTGGAAATAAAAAAACAGGAGTATTATCAAGAAAAGGTCAAGGTGGTGGAGTGTTGTGAGTAGCTTGGAAGCCGAGTTTAACCAGATTATTGATCAAGCGCAAGCGGTGCGAAACCGAGTAGGAGCGGTAAGGGACCAGATTGTTTCGGACATTTATCATCAAGCCCGGGAGATCACTGAAAAAGTAGTGAAAACTTATAACTCTCGTGATCCGGATCGCAAAATTGATGATATTGTCACCTCAAAAATTTTCGGATACCCGCTGATGTTCGCTTTACTAAGTTTAGTCTTCTGGTTGACCATTAGCGGGGCCAATGTTCCTTCAGCGTTCTTGGCAGATCTACTTTTTGGCTTTCAACATCAGTTAACCGCAGTTTTTCAATGGGCGGGGTCTCCTGATTGGCTCCATGGAGTTCTGGTCTTAGGCTTGTATCGCTGTTTGGCTTGGGTAGTATCGGTAATGTTGCCGCCGATGGCCATCTTCTTTCCGCTCTTTACCTTCCTTGAAGATTTAGGTTATCTGCCCCGGGTGGCGTTTAATCTTGATAAACTGTTTAAAAAGGCGGGGGCCCACGGGAAACAGATATTAACCATGTGTATGGGCTTTGGTTGCAACGCAGCAGGAGTCATTGCCTGCCGAATTATTGAGTCTCCCCGGGAGCGATTGATTGCTGTTTTGACCAACAATTTCGTGCCTTGTAACGGGAGGTTCCCAACATTGATTACTATGGCGGCGGTTTTTATGGGAACCTTGGTAAGCGGTTATAACAACTTTGCCGCTTCGGCACTAGTGGCGGGAGTGGTTGTCCTTGGAGTTTCGGTTACTCTGGCTGTATCCTGGATCTTATCGAAGACACTGCTAAAAGGGGTTCCTTCTACTTTCACCTTAGAACTTCCTCCTTACCGGATTCCAAAGATCGGTTCATTGTTAATCCGATCCATCCTGGACCGTACCTTGTTTGTGTTGATGAGGGCGGTTGTCGTAGCAGCGCCGGCCGGGGCGGTAACTTGGATCTTAGCCAATATTCAGATTGGGGATCTCAGTATCATCGGACATCTTGCCGGTCGGTTTGATGGTTTCGGCCGTCTGATTGGGTTGGATGGCTTTATTATCCTGGCTTTTCTCTTGGGTTTACCTGCCAATGAGATCGTAACACCGATTTTGATCATGAGTTATCTAACTCAAGGTGTCCTGTTAGAACTGGATAGCATTGGCGCTTTACGCCAAATCTTGATTAACAACGGCTGGACCTGGTTGACTGCTTTGAATATGCTCCTTTTCTCATTGCTTCATTTTCCATGTGCGACAACCTTATTGACCATCCGCCAAGAGACTCAAAGTATCAAATGGACGGTATTGGCGGCATTGATTCCAACCGTGATAGGGATTTTAGTCTGTTTTTTGGTGGCTCAGATTGTTCGGACACTGGGCTTTCAATTTTAACGGGGATCAAGCGGAAAAATAGTGGGGTGGCGCTGATGTTGATCTGTGATTCAATCTTGACCGAAAGCATGGAAGATTATTTGGAGATGTTCTATCGGATCGTCGCCAAACAAGGCTATATCCGGCCGGTCGATTTGTCGGATGCCATCAAGGTAAAGCCTTCTTCGGTTACTCGGATGATTCAAAAGCTACATAAGACCGGTTTTATTACGTATGAAAAATATCGGAACATTTCCTTGACTGAGAAGGGAATGATCTATGGCCGGTTTTTGGTTTGGAGAGATGAGAAGCTAACCGAATTTTTAAGTCTGGTCAAAGCTAGCCCCCATATTAGCGAGCAGGTGGAGGGGATGGAGCATTATATAACACCCATAACCATGAGGGTTATTAGCAATCTCAATATTTATTTTCGTTCCGATCCGAAACGTTTATCCGACTTAGAGAGTATCCGATGTCAGACCGATTATCCGGATCATGAAGACTTACGCTTACTTCGGGCTTGGTTGTTTCGGCATGAAACCAGGTGCTGATCCTGAAGGGGTCGGGTTGGGGTTTTGTTCTGGATACTACGGCGAATGCTCTTCAAAAAACTTAATTAGTCAACCTGCAAAGGTGGTTATGGTATAATAAAAATTAGCCTTAAAGGGGTTAATTATTGACAATCAAGAAGGAGCAATCAATGAAACATTATATCGTTACCATCGCCCGGGAATATGGTTCCGGCGGCAGACTAATCGGGCGGCGATTGGCCCAGGAACTGAATATCCCATTTTATGATAAAGAACTGATCACCCTCGCTGCGCAAGAGAGTGGCTTTGCCGAAGATTTCATTGAAAAGATTGAGCAGAAAAGGAGAGTCAATTTTCTAGATAATCTCTATATGACCGGTCAAGAGTTGCCCGTCGCCGAGCAAGTTTTTTTGACCCAATCCCAAGTGATTCGAAAAATAGCCGAAAAAGAGTCTTGCGTAATAGTTGGTCGTTGCGCCGATTATGTTTTGCGGGATTTTGTCAATTGTTTGCGGGTCTTTGTTCATGCGCCGCTAGAGTGGCGGATCAAATGTGTACGGGATGAATACCATGAAACCGCTAGTAATTTTGAGGATTATCTGCGAAAACAGGATAAAAATCGCGCCGGTTATTATAACTATTTTACACAAAACAAATGGGGTAAGGCGCAAAACTACCATCTCTCTATCGATAGTAGTATTGGAATTTCCGCTGTGGCGCGGGTTCTCAAAGAAATGGTTCTGGCTTTTGCCGAAGGTGAACGTTGATGACAAAGACTATTATGGAAAATTTACCCGAAAACAAGATGGGCATAATGCCAATCCGACGCTTGCTTATCACCATGTCGGCGCCGATGATGCTCTCAATGTTGGTCCAAGCTCTTTATAACATTGTGGATAGCATATTCGTAGCCCAAATTAATGAAAATGCCCTAACCGCCGTTTCGTTAGCTTTTCCAATTCAGAATTTGATGATTGCGGTGGGTTCCGGTACTGGTGTCGGGATTAATGCGCTATTATCCAGAAGTTTGGGAGAAAAGAATAAGGTTAACGCCAGTAAGGCGGCGACCAATGGAATTTTTTTGACTTTATTAAGCTGTATGGCATTTGTCTTTTTTGGTTTATTTGGTGTCCGGGCTTTTTATGAAGCTCAAACCGATGTTGTGGAAATTATCCAATATGGACGGGAATATCTCATCGTTTGTTCAACGTTTTCTTTTGCCCTATTTGGTCAGATGACCTTCGAACGTCTTTTACAATCTACCGGTAAAACCTTTTACACTATGATCACCCAGGCTTTAGGGGCTGTTGTCAATATCATATTAGATCCCATCCTAATCTTCGGCTATTTTGGCCTGCCTGAAATGGGAGTACTCGGGGCTGCTGTGGCTACGGTGATTGGACAGACCGTGGCGATGCTGTTGGCTATCTATTTTAATTTTGCCAAAAATCATGAAATCAAGCTGGAGTTTAAGAAATTCAGGCCTGAGGCGGCGGTTATCACAAGAATTTATGCAGTTGGCATCCCCTCGATTATCATGATTTCCATCGGTTCAGTAATGATCTTTTGGATGAACAAGATCTTGTTATCTTTTACCCCAACCGCCGCTGCGGTGTTTGGTGTCTTTTTTAGAATGCAAAGTTTTGTGTTTATGCCGGTTTTTGGATTAAACAACGGCATGATTCCGATTATCGCTTATAATTTGGGGGCCCAAAAGAAAGCCCGCTTGATAAAAACTATTAAGTTGAGTGTTTTGTACGCTGTCTGTATTATGTTGGCGGGCTTTATCGTTTTTCAACTTGTTCCGGATAAATTACTTCTATTGTTTAATGCCTCAGCTGAAATGTTGGCTATTGGAATTCCAGCTTTACGGATTATTAGTATTAGTTATGTCTTTGCCGGTTATTGCATTGTGGCCGGCGCAGTTTTTCAAGCAATGGGCAATGGCATGCTAAGCTTGAATGTCTCGTTGGCGAGGCAGATCGGGGTATTGTTGCCGGCAGCCTATTTATTGGCAAAGTCCGGTTCGGTCAATCTGGTCTGGTGGGCTATTCCCATTGCCGAGATTGCATCGGTAACCTTCAGCGTTATTTTTATGAAACGGATTTATGATCAGGAAATTCGGCCTCTTCCAAAAGAGATGAGCTGAATAATCTTTTTACCAAATTTATACCAAGGTTAAGGGCAAATATGAATACTTTTTGGGCATTGATGAACATGCGGCCATCAAAACTTTGATTATGGAAGATGAAAATAAGTCCCCTTTGATAATCTTAATGCACGGAGATTTGGAGGTTTCCACCAAGGAACTGGCGCGGTTAATCGGAGTGAAGAGCATTAAACCATGCGAACCGACAGTAGCCAATAAACACAGCGGCTACTTGGTGGGTGGGACTTCGCCGTTTGGTACCCGCCGAAAGATGCCGGTGTATATGGAAGACACGATCTTAGATCTGCCAAAAGTATATATTAATGGCGGCAAAAGAGGTTTTTTGGTAGAGATGGACCCTGGTGATTTGATAAAATTATTGAACCCGATAATGGTCAAAGTGGGGATTAGCGTTTAAAGTGTGAATGGTAAGTCTGAACCTAATAAATAATTTTTTACATTCGAAAAGACGGTTTTGGTTTAATTTAACCGTCTTTTCTATTTGAGCGAGTTTCATAATTCCTAAATTTATCATTTCGATATAATATATTGATAGATACATCTGGGCTGGACACCATATATTGTATCGAAATCTTACTAAATGTAATTATGAAACCGCCTATTTAAGTAAAATAAATCAGATCTCTCTAGCTAATTTATGTAGTAAGCCTTAAAAGTAGCCTAAAAACACAACTGAAATATTAAATTAGTCCCCCGGAGTGAATGATAACCGATACCTAATCGGGTCCCTTCGGTTAATCTAAATTTGACTCCTCCGGAACAGGCTAACTCAGTATAGGTATCCACTGTTTGAGTATAGAGCCAGCCGGTGGCGTTGGAGCGGACTACTTCGCCGGTTTCATACCAATAGATACCGGGGCCTCCATAAAAAAGAATATTGTCCGAAAGATGAATCATTCCGATCAGATCAAATCCCACAGTAGATCCTAATCTTTGAGAACCCAATGAAGTATAGTCCCAATGGGGGCATTCATAATCGAGAGTTCCATCGGGAAGGGTCGAGTCATCAATCATTCCAAATTCAACGCCAAGGTTCTTACCTCCAAAGCCCATTGATAGACTGCCGTTCCCGTCCAGGCAGCCTCCGGAGAACCAAAAAGCTCCGGATTCGGCTTTGGCGGTTGCCGTGGTTCCCAGGATTAAGACCAAAGTTAAAGTAATTATTATGTATTTTTTCATTTTATTTTCCTCCCTCTTTTGATACCCTTATTCTAAAGGAGGAAAATAAAATAGAAATGAAAAAATAATAAAGAAATATAAATTAATAAAATTGAGCAATGCGGGGGTTGAAAACTGATGTTGATATTTTCGATGTATTTAAAACGGGGGAGTAAAAGTAGGGAAGGCTTCAAAGCTGATCCCGGTATTTTTTGATGATATACTCTTTCAAATAGGCAAGCTCTTTCCTGGCTTCATCAGGTAATTGATCCTCCAGGTCGGATATTTGTTCCGAATTTCGATGGTATTTTAGCGTTGTTTCAGCGGCTTGGACCGGCTGGCGGAAGTTAACGCGTCCGAGTAGATAGTCAAGGGAGATGTTAAAGATCTCCGCCAATTTGATCAGCGTTTCCGGCGCAGGGTTTCGTAATCCCTTTTCATAACGGTTAACTGTCGCCCCGGAGACGTTCAATATTTTCCCTAATTGTTCCTGAGTCCACTCTTTTTCTTCTCTTAGTTGCCTTAATCGTTCCGGAAGATAGTTTTTCACGCCAACACCGCCGTTAAATTGTACTTTATTATGATTTTAGCACAGTGGGCGGATTTTATAGAATTTTCATACCGAAATGGCAGTGCAATTATTGACATTTACCAATACGGTAGCCTATAATATGACTAGACCTTAATAAATTAGAAAGTATTGGGGTAATCCAGTCTATGGGATAATTTGATATTTAGCAGCCATGAAGCGCTATTATATATTGCGAGGTATTAAAGAATATAATGTTTAGTATTAAAAATTTGGTTTCGTTGGAAACCCTTCGGGAAGAAATTGAGATCGTCCGCGGGCGGATGCAACAATTGGGAAATGAAAAGGGTTATACCGATAACGAAGTTTTAACGATCAGTATCGAATTGGACAATTTAATCAATGAGTATCAACGGAGGACCGCTGATTAACACTGACTGATTAAATCCAGGCAAGAATCATAATGCAACTGGTGAACGGACCATTGTCTTGAGTGAAGGGAAAGTACTGGCCGACGGTAAGACAACTGATTTCAACAGAGATAATCAGAGATTTTCCCCGGTAGTGGTGGTTACCAGTTTACAGTGTTTGACACCTTTGGTGCCGCTGAGACGATCGGCAATCGTATAAATGGCGGATTTATCCCCTTTGACTACCAGCACCTCCAGGCAGTTATGGGCATCAAGATGAACGTGGAGCACGGAGACGATATTCTGATGAAACTGATGCTGGATATCGGTGAGTTTATCCGCCATTTCCCGTAGATGGTGATTGTATACCAAAGTGATGGTGCCGACGGAAGAGCCTTCCTCGGTGCGCCATTCCTCTCTCACTAAATAATCCCGGATCAGATCCCGGATTGCCTCGGAACGGTTGGCATACCCCTTAGCTTCAATTAAACGGTCGAATTGGTCCAATAAAGACGGATCGATTGAAACTCCAAAACGCTGTAATCCTGAGTCCACGAAAGCCTCCTGTTATAGTATTTTGAGTTTACAGAAACAGCTAATGAACATAAATAAACGCGAATAGATCTATAATTCGTTCTGTTTCCCGATACTCCTGCCTTTAATAAATATCCCCCGGCATAGCCGGGGGGATATTTATTAAAACCCTTTCAACTGTTCTTTTCTCTTACCATGACCAGTTCCACCAACTCCAACTTGAGCCGGAACCGCTGCCGGAAGCTGGGGCCGAAGCTGAAGACGGAGGCGTACTCCGATAACCCGGTAAACTCGTGGTGAGCAGCGTATAATCGAAGGGAACTTGGAAAATATCGGTACTCTGATGGATAACGACGGATTTTCCGATAAACGCTCCCTTAGCATCCGCTTTAAATCCAAGATCGACATTGAGATAACCGGTGTTAGGCGCGAATATGGTTCCTCGCCATTTAGAATCCGGCGCGAGATAAACCTGATTCTGAGAGGCCGTGATAATCAAGACCCTTGATGCGTCGTCATTGGTGACATTCATCTTAGTCCGGCTCTTAATCTCAACATTTCCTTTGGCGATGATGATCACCGGATGGGTTGATGTGTCAAAGTCCAGAATCGCATCGGGTTCAGTAGTAAAATTATTACAGTAGAAGACACCGCCGCCTTTAAAGGTTAAGCGGGCGCCATTACTTCCTACGCTGATGTTTTTATATACACCGTTCCATTTCTCTACACTTTGGCCGCAAATAACATTGCCGACATATGACTGATAACCGAGGATCATTTGCGGATTACTGCTGCTGCCTTTTCCGACGCCGATCTGTCCATAGGTGCTGGGTTCGTTGTTTTTGCTCTTGGTAATATACAGTTTGGCCCGATCATGAAAATCGGTATGTTCAGAACCATAGACTCCGTAATTAGCCGCGGCGTTGGTATCAATGGTTATCGGCCCCCAAGTGATATCGTCGCGTGGTTTGGCTTCGTCGCCAAAGTAAATGCCAAACTCCGCAAAGGCTAAAGCGATCTCCACCTGGCTGAAGAAGCGATGCCACCGGATGGTTACCCCGTTAGGATCTTCATCAGGATCTGTAGGATAGATATCGCCGTCTCCATCAGGATCATCATTGTTTACGCCGTTTTTAGCGTTTAAGAGTTTAGTGTAACTAATGTCCTTTGCTCCTTGAGGACCGGGATTTTCTTCAAAACGAGCCCGGATTTGGTCATAGGTCATGTAATTATGAACGTTACGAGGGTCATTGGAACTCTCCAGTTTGGAAAATACATTTCCATAGCGGCTGCCTGCCTTATGCATTCCCATACCGGTAGGTAAGAGACCTGTCCTTTTCACCATTTCGGGAGAGCCGTCATCGAGACGGGTGCCGGGAACATAAACCTTAGCGTTGAAGAAGTTATTAACAAAAGCCGCACTACGGTACTCGTTAGCGTATCCCCGCTCATCCTTGAAATTGGCGTAGAGCAAATCAAGGATTTGTTGGGCTAAATTACGGGTAGCAACAACTGTTGGATTACTAGGATTGTTGGTGTGTTTGCGTTTTCCAGCTGCATAATAGATGTAGGTCCGGGCTAGGTTACCGGCGACGCTGGTGTCTACGTAATAGACGTCGTTCCCGCCTCCATCTTTTTTCACACTGACATGATAACCGGTGTTGGCCGGCGGCAACGCATCACCGCTCGTAGGCGCCCAGACGCTATCAGGTTGCCCACTCCATACCAGCGCGCCGGGGGTCTTAATAGATCCGGCCGGATCGGCAGGATCGAGCTTTGTCACGCTGCTCGCCCAAGTAATCCATTGATCGAGAATGGTTTCGAGTTTAGTTTTTAGCGGGTCGGCGGTATCCACCTCCAAGTAGAGTTCGGCCAGACGCTGCATCAGCCAGACTTGCCAGCCAATCCAGGCGTTGCTGTCTCCGTCCGGATTTTTAAAGTTAGGGTCGCTCGGAAGTTTAGTCGGATCTTGACCGAAATAAACCGGACTGTCCGTGTAATACATACCATAGAAACTTCTTCGGTAATTAGGATCGCTCGATGGGAGTGTCCTATAATTGGCTAGATTGTGTAGATCGTCCGCAGTGGGGGTTGGGATGGGAGGACTGGGATCCCAAACCTTATTGGGGTCCGAATAATTCCCATTCCAGCAGTTGGTGACGCCGCCGCCGATGGCGCCTTCAGCCGATTGCAGCCAGCGGATGAGTTCCAGTTGCCGGTTGAGACTGGTGCTCCATTCTTTTGCGCCGCCTTCAGAAGTCGGCATGGTTTTATTTAGACCCAATACGTTTTTCTGAACGTCGATTTTGTTCGTGAGTCCTTTTTTAAACCAATCATATTTACTGAGCGCATAAGCAGCCATAGGGTTTTGATAGCCGGCGTGGACGTTATCGTCGCCGATCCGCCAGGGATAGTTTCCGAGCGATGATGGATCGTCAATAGCCGCGCCCCAGGCGTAGTTCCAACCCAAAAGGTAATGGACATTTTTTTCCGGGTTCTTGGCGACATCCGGATTATGGACGGTAATGCGGTGTTTATATGTGCTTTGTGACGGGGTAGGTTTGTAAATCGGTTCAATGGTCTCCGTAAACTTCATGCCGAGGGGTAGAAAATACTTGGTGCGCATCCCGTAACGGAGGAAATTGCCCATTTTCCCCATTTTGGCGCTAAGATCTTCTAACGCCATTCTATTGTACGGCCTAGTTTTTTCCAGAACCTTAGCCGCCATATACGCGGCCTGAATGGCCCGGGCGTCGGCGTCCGTCGCCACTGAGTAACTGTACTCCGGTTTCCAGCCGTATGAACTGTTTAAAAAGATATCGGAAAAACCTTTGTCGCCTGCTGTATTATTGCCGTAAGTATGGTCCTTCCAGTTGGGATGGGGGATGGTGGACCAGGAAGATTCGGCGCCTCCCCGCTCGCAGGTTGCTAGATAAGGGGGTTTCTTGTGGCGGCATCAGTGGTGTTGGAAGATACTACCACCATAACCAGTAAAACCAGGACCAAAAAATTAATACAGAACTTTTTCATCATCAACTGCTGTCCTCCTTATTTGAGTCGCTGTGTTACATCTATTGGTGTTATGGTAAAAATAAGATCTGTAGTTACCTCCTTCCAGCTTTATTCAGTTGTTTCAGTATGAAACCTCTAAATATTAGCATTGAATACTTGCATTAGTAAATCCAGTACTAGTGCCAACGGATAGATTGGTACAAATTTGAGAAATTATATTTGGATAAAATATTTAGCTATGTTGTATTTTAAAAAAATAATACTAATGGGGCTCCTAGTTTAGTTTCAATTATTATGGGAATTAATGATAATATTCTGGTAAGTGGTGGGAATGTATTACCTGAATTTAAAACTTTTTGATACCTCTGCCTTTATTATTTGTCTAAAACATGATAGTATTTTGATAAGTATTTATCGAAGAGGTGTCTTAGTAATGGAGATTATTAACGTTTTAACCGCTTTCGGTTTAACTCTTTTTGCCGGATTGGCAACGGGAATTGGAAGCGCCTTGGCTTTTTTTACCAAAAGAACAAATACCAAATTCCTATCGGTAGCTTTGGGATTCTCAGCTGGTGTGATGATTTACGTTTCAATGATTGATATTTTTTCTAAAGCCAAAGATTCATTAGTTAGTAGTTTGGGAGAGGTAACTGGTTCGTGGGTAAATGTGGGAGCATTTTTTGCGGGGATGTTTTTAATTGCAATCATTGACAGGCTGGTACCCGCTTCGGAGAATCCGCACGAAATGCGGAAAGTGGAAGAGATTAGCGCCCAACAAGCCGATCAATCGGTAACTAGTCAAAAAAAATTGTTGCGTATGGGAACTTTGACCGCGCTGGCCATTGCGATTCATAATTTTCCCGAGGGTTTGGCCACATTTACAGCGGCGGTTAAGGAACCCTCACTCGGAATCGTCATCGCCATAGCCATCGCCATCCATAATATTCCAGAAGGAATCGCGGTTTCAATACCGGTCTATTATGCCACCGGCAGCCGGAAAAAGGCCTTTTTTTTATCATTCCTATCAGGCTTGTCCGAGCCCTTGGGAGCGATTATCGGTTATTCAGTCTTACTCTTCTTCTTTAATGACCTGATTTTCGGTATATTATTCGCCGCAGTTGCCGGGATTATGGTCTTCATCTCCTTGGATGAATTATTGCCCACCGCCCGGGAATACGGAGATCCCCATCTTTCTATTTATGGGATGATCGCCGGGATGATGGTGATGGCGGTGAGTCTGTTGTTGTTTATTTAAAGAGAATGCTCTATTAATCAAAACTAATGGGCATTTTAACCCGAGAGAAACTGCATTTCATGAACAATACTATAGGTGGCGCCCGGTAAATAAAAGCCCGGAGATATGTTGTCTCCGGGCTTTTAGGTTGATAATAATTATAACGATTGACGGTTACGGTAAGGTAGTTACGGTCAAGGGACTACTATGACCGGAAATGTTTCCCGCCAAATCTACCGCGCGAACGGTAAAGCGATATGTGGTGTTTGCTTTCAATTTTTTAACATTATAGGTTAGGTAAGATATAGACGAGACTAAAGTACCATTTTGATAGACTTGGTATTTTGCTACCTTTTTATTGTCCCAGGTGGGATCCCATTGCAAAGATATCGTTGTACTTGTCCGGGAGGTGTACTTAAGGTTCCACGGCGCTGCAGGTGGTGTTATATCGTAGTTGACAGCTTCATCCACGAAACCGGCGACCCAGGCTAGCGCAGCGTTCCAGTTGACGGCAACTTCATTGCAGGCGTATGCGTCGCAATGATCGATATAGCATTTTTGGGGATAAACATCAGCGAAACGCTTATAGGTATTGCCGACAAGTACATTACTGCGGGGAAATTCCGTCTCTTTCATAAAATCATCATAATCCTCAACAACTTGACAAGGTCCGCCCAGGATTACTCCAGGTGGAGGGGACGGATAATCGGGATTTACTTGTTTAGCCCAGAAACGGTGATGGGGATTTTTTGCGTAAAAGCTAGAGTTCGTCATATCTGATGTCACATAGCTGATAAAATTGGCGTTAGTCCCCAGCAGATAATCCAGGCATTGGGTGACCCCATCCAGATACTGTTTGTTCCGGTAGTTTAAATCGTAAGCATAGGCCAGAATGATGGCCCGATTAAGGACGCTGCTGTTGGAACCCCAATAATACTTAGTAATCGGTACGGGGTATTTCTGGCCTTTCATTACGTTGAGCACCGCATTGGCATAATTATTGATTTGGTATTTGGCTATCGATTGGTAGTTTGAATTGGTACCAACCAATGCCAGTGATAAGGAACCTAAGGCTGCCGTATCCCGCCAATCGAAGGGTCCTTCTTCACCTGCTTTGTTGACGCCTTTTAGACCCACATTCCAACCGAAATGTTTCGAATTATTGATTACATTTGAATAACTAGTACCGCCGGTGGCAAGATAAAGTTCGCAGGCGGCCCAGAATAATTCGTCCGTATTGTCCCCCTGAACTTTTATTTCTCCTTCGCTATCATAGGATTGGCACTCGTAGTATCCGCCGCCGTAATCCACTCGGTTTTCTTTTCGTCCGTCATATCCGTCCGTATCATCCATAATCAGCGTCCTGGTATATTCGTTGGGATATTTTTCTGCCGCATCCCATGCGTCTTTGGCCGCAGTCAAACAGGTATTGGCAAAACTTTTGTCAAGATTCTTCCATAAACGATAACTTTGGGCGGCAACGGCGGCAAAAGCCAAGGTTGCCGAAGTGCTGGGCGGATAAGCAACCCGTTTCAGTTTGTTATCGGAAGGTTTTTTAGGAGTCATAGCCCACACGGTATCATGGAATTTATGATGGACCATGCCTTTTTTCACTCCGGATTTTATCTGCATTCCCAATAACATTTCCATTTCCCAGCGGGCTTCATCGAGAATATCGGGATATGAGTTTTTATTTTCCGGAATCCTCATGGTCCCGTTGGCATAGGCCTCGGGTTTAGCGCCTGAGATTTGAAGAGTCCGTTCATACTGATTATGCATTAGCCACAGGGCAAGGGCGCCGCTAGGCACATACTTGCCATGATCACCGGCATCGTACCAACCTTTCGCAGCATTGATAGAACCATAGTCCGATTTTTGATATCCTTGATTGACTAAAAATGCGTTGCCGATTTCATCGCTAACCGGTTCGCCAATATCCGAAGGATTTCCGTTTTGGTCTACATGTCCGGCAGGCCGACGCAAACCCATATTAAGGGGTAAATTAATTGCAATACCGCTCCGTTGCTGGTAAAAGAAGTTCAAAGCGTCGTATTTTAAGTCCTCATATAAATCATATGTCATGTTTATTTGATCAGGACATTTAAGAGTTCCGTTTTTGGCATAAAGATAGGCGCTTCTTACCGATGGGTCATTAAAAGAACTAAAATCGATAAGATGAAGATGATCTCCCGAACTGGTGTCGGTTCCTAATACCGTGGTAAAGCCGGAAGCCAGGACCTTATTGCTGTTTTTTAATTGCCAGTCCAGTGGGGATGTGGAGGAGTCTACCAGGATGGCGGTTTTTTTCCCATCAGGAATATATCCTTCGAAATTAACCCTGAATGGGCTAATAGTACGAGGTTTGGGCCGCTGGGTATTAGCGCCGCCAGTCAATGAGAAATTATCCATGGTAATGGTGTACGGTGTAATTTTGATCTTGTTGTTGCTATCTCTTTCTATTTTGCTTAAATCCGATAAATAGACGACAAAATGAGCTTGTTTATAGTCTTGTTTCATCGTGAATGTTCGACTGTATTTTACTACCTGACCCGCTTTTAGTTTAAGTTTAGGCGTTTTATCAAAGTCCGGGAACCATGGTTCGTCCGACCAGGTAAGGGCGGCCCCTTTTAATGTTACATCAATACTTGACTTGATTTCAAAACCCCAAGTATAAGTCACGCCGTTCAGCAGGACTAAATTTTGATGTCTAAACTGAATGTCGTAATTATTAATACCAGGATGCGTAACTTTAACGTGGTATTTTCCTTGAGCAGGCCTTGTTGTTGTTACATACCCGTTTGCGGTGGCGTCGGGAGACTGATATAAAACCCACGGCGATGCCCATCCGGTTTTAGGATAGGTTGCGTTATTGAAAGAGCTATTACCAAGCATAAATTCATTACTGGCATGAATATTCTGCGGCATCACGAATAGCGTCATCAAAATTGACGCTATAAAAAGCATGGATAAAACACGTTTTTTCATTATTAACCTCCAATAAGAATAATGGATTTAAATAACTAAGCTAATGTTTAACCGAAATATCCCTCCTTATGATTTATTTTCCATAGTAAAACAAGAAAACTTTAACATTAAATGCCTGCTTAGTCAACTAGGTAGTAGTACCAACTTATAAGTTGGGACTACTACTTTTAATACCGGTTTACAAATAAATCTTTCCGAGTGTTCCTTTTTACCTTACCAAGACCAATTCCACCAACTCCAACCTGAGCTGGAACCGGTGTTGGAAGGTGCAGACGGAGCGTTAGTTCGATAACCAGGTAAGCTCGTGGTGAGCAGTTCATACTGGAAGGGAACTTGGATAATATCCGTGTCTTGATGAATGACGACTGATTTTCCGATAAACGCGCCCTTGGCATCAATCTTTGATCCAATATCAACATTGAGATAACCGGTGTTGGGAGCGAATAGGGTTCCCCGCCATTTTGCATCCGGAGCAAGATAGACCTGATTTTGGGATGCAGTGATGATCAAAAGCTTTGAGGCATCGTCATTGGTGACATTCATCTGAGTCCGGCTCTTGATGTCCACGTTTCCTTTGGCAATGATGATCACCGGATGGGTTGAAGTATCGATGTCTAGAATAGCGTCGGGTTCAGTAGCAAAATTATTGCAGTAGAAGACTCCGCCACCTTTAAGGCTCAAACGGCCGTTGCTCCCGACGTTAATATTTCCGTAGGTACCGTTCCATTTCTCAATGGTCTGGCCATTACCGACGTTGATATGGTCGCTTGAGGTGTAACATTTGCTCGCATCGAAAGTATAGTTCAGGAAACCAAGGTCTCGATCGGGATTGTCTTTACAAAGGTTATCCAGAGCTATATGCTCTCCTTTTCCGATGAAGCCGGTTCCCCAATCGATTTCGCCGGCAGCAAGCACATCGCCGACACGCACCGGTCCCCGAATCCATAGTTTGGGTTGACCGCATATAACATTGCCGACATCTGACGCATAGCCGAGGATCATCTGCGGATTGCTGCTGGACCCTTTTCCAACGCCGATCTGACCATAGGTGCTGGGTACGCCCGGTACGGTGCTCTTGTTGAGGTATAGTTTGGCCCGATCATGAAAATCGGTATGGGCGGAGCCATAGACACCGTAATTAGATGCTGCGTTGGCGTCGATGGTCAAGGGACCCCAGTTAATCTCATTGCTGGTTTCGGCTTCGTCACCAAAGTAAAGGCCAAACTCGGCAAAGGCCAAAGCGATCTCCACTTGGCTGAAGAAACGGTGATAAGAGATGGTAACCTTCTTGCTTGGGTCGTTATAGGCAGCCATGAGTTTATCGTAGTTAATATCATCGGCGCCTTGGGGACCGGGATTATCTTCGAATTTTGCCCTGATCTGATCATAAGTCATGTAACCAAAAGCATTATTAGGATCATCGGAGCTTGTCAGTTTGGAGATTACATCCCCGTATCGGCTGCCGGCCTTATGGTCCCCCATGTTGGCGGGCAAAGCGCCTTCTCTTTTCACCATGTTCGGGGAGGCATAGTTCACTTTTTTTGTATTTTTCGGATTGGTAGGTTTAGGATCGGGTTCTTCGATTTCGTTTGGACCGAGACGAGTGCCGGGAACATAAATCTTAGCGTTGAAGAAATTATCAACGTATTCGCGGGACATATATGTGTTGGTGTATCCTCGTTCATCCTTATAACTGGTGTAGAGTAGATCCAGGATTTGTTGGGCCATATTTCGCGCTGCTGTTACCGTTGCATCGTTACCGATATGTTTCCGCCTGCCTGCCGCATAGTAGATAAGCGTTCGGGCAAAGTTGCCGGTGATACTGATATCCGTATTGTGGGTTCCTACATGTACTTTGTAGTTATAATTCCTTGGCGGGGTTGAACCGGATCCGCCGGACCAATCGGCATCGGGTTGATTTTCCCATGTCAATTCCGCTGGGAGTTTGATCCTATCCATGGGATCTGTGGCGGAAGGATTCATTTGGGCCTCATTCATCGCCCAATTTATCCATTGATCCAGGATTGTGCTGAGTTTATCTCTTAGTTGGGTTTCGGTGTTTTTGTCCAGCTCATTATAGAGTTCGGCCAGTCGCTGCATCAACCAGACCTGCCAACCAAACCAAGCGTTGCTGTCGCCATTAGGGTTCGGGTTTCCGGTAATAGGATCTCTTCCAATATAGACCGGGCTTGGTGTATAGTACATACCGTGGAAAGAATTAACATAGCCGGGATCTCCGGGGCTTTTACCAAGATTGGGATCTTTATACTGGCCCTCCCAACAGTTGGTCACGCCGCCGCCGATGGCGCCTTCGTAGGTTTGCAGCCATCGAATCAGGTCCAACTGCCTAATCAAGCTGGTGCTCCATTCTTGCTTACCGCCTTCGGTATATGATGTAGTGTCGGTAAGCTCTTGATTGAACCAATTAAACTTGGTCAGGGCATAAGCGGCCATCGGATTTTGGTAGGCGGCATGGACATTATCGTCGCCGATCCGCCAGGGGTGTATCCCATCAAGTCTAGATCCCCAAGCATAGTTCCAACCCAACAGATAGTGAACATTGCCGTTTTTATTATCGGGATCGAGGACGGTGATTTGGTGATCGTATTTACTCAAGGCCGGGTCCGGATTAACAACCGGAGTAAAAGTTTCCGCAAACTTGCGGCCGAGAGGCATAAAATACTTGGTCCTCATGCCATAGCGGAGAAAATTACCCATTTTCCCCATTTTGGCGCTAAGATTTCGGAGCGCCAATGGGTTGCTCCTTCTGGTTTTTTCCAGGACTTTAGCCGCCAGATACGAGGCCTGAATGGCCCGGGCGTCAGCGTCGGTCGCCACGGAGTAGCTGTACTCAGGTTCCCAACCATACTCGCTGTTAAGGAAGATATCGGCGAAACCGTGAGTGTTACTCGTATTATTGCCGAATCTATGGTCCTTCCAGTTCGGGTGGGGAATGGTGTTCCAGGAGGATTCGGAGCCTCCGCGCTCGCAGGTGGCAAGGTAAGTCGCTTTCCTCGTGCTGAAAAGGTCTCCCCGATACCCGAAGCCGTAAAAATTGTCGGTATCCAACAACCAGTGCATCCCGTAAACCTGTTTATTCCCATATTTTTTCTTCAATTCTTTGGCTAGAGGATCGTCATTAGGATACAACGGGAAATAACTGTCATCCGGTTTTTTCCCCCTTTTACTCCACATGAGCACGGGGTAGTCTTCCACTGTAATGGATTGTTTAGCGTAACGCCCGCCCTTAACAGTACCCTCATTACCAGGATTTTCATATATAGGTTGATCCTGTGGACTGGGAATAATATAATCCTCCATAGATTCCAACGCTGTTCGAAAAGGCGCATAATCCTTGGTCAACTTAAAGTACATGGCCTCGAGCCAGAGGTAATAGGAGTATGTTTCACTGGTGGTCTCGTGGCCGTAGTCGGGAGCTTCGCAAAGAAAAGTCTCGAAGGCGTGATAGGGAACGCCTTCGGGGCTGAAGTAACCAGCATCCTGAAATTCGTCCTGAGGCGTCTTTTGGTTTACCTTGTAGTTGTGAATGATATCATACAACTCAAAGAATCTTTCAGTGTAGGGATTTCTGATGGCGGCTTCTGTGGTATTGGAAGATACCACCACCATAACCAGTAAAACTAGGACCAAAAACTTGATACCAAATTTTTACATTCTAAATTTCTGTCCTCCTTTATTTGAGTCTTCGTGTTGTGATAAAAAGATAGTTCTCTTTTTGGTAAAATAAAAACCAAGCAGAGCGGAAGATAAAAAACCGAGCAAAAAATGGAAAAACCATTGCCAGCACCCGGAACTTAATACCGATACCCTTAAGGTAGCACACCAAAAGGGGGTA
>JAAYEK010000097.1 GCA_012728785.1 Bacillota bacterium
CGGGCGGAGACATGGCGCATGAGATTACCGCTGCAGTAATCAGCTTTAGGGAATTTAAGCGGGAGCTTCTTTCCGACCGGCTCCGGAATTTGCCGATCACTTCATTGCCACCGACATTTTATAATCATATGTTAAATGAATTGGAACGGTTTTTAGCGGTATTAACCATTGGTACGCCGGATGGTATAAACAAAGAGAATGTTTTAGGAGAACATTTACTGTGGTCATTGGATGCCTCGGGCCATGCCGCTGCGCTAGCCGGTGACTTGGATAAAGTGGAATACAGTTTACGGGCTGAAGCCGAATGCTTTCTAATACGTTTCGACGGGCTGTATATAAAAGCGGTCGAACTGACGGGTTATTGCCGGAGCAATCCCCCGGCGGTCCAGCCGGTGTTGGAAGCGTTTAACCACAAAATAGTTAAGGTGATGCAAGATTTCATGGGTTATCTGATGGAGCTTAAGGAGAAGATCCTTAAAGACCGGGTATTAAGTAGCTTGTCTCCCTTGATACCCGATCATATGTATCGGGAGGAATGTTATTACCTCCATAAAGTAGCCGGATATCAACCGGAGGTCCCCAAACCGGAGTGTGATCCCGGACGGCCAAGAGTGGAACAAGGAGAATCAAAAGGCGCTTAAAGCGCCTTTTGATCGTTAAAGGTTCAGTATTTTTTCAGTTCGTCCAAAAGTTCTTGTTTTTTCTTGATTAGTTGCTGTTCTTCCTGGTTAATATTGATCAATTCATTAATGATTTCAACTTTCCGTTCCTTTTGGGAGGCGGGGGCGGTATCAGTTGCCGGCCTCTCAGGAACGGATATTCCGGATAAACCGTTTAAAGCTTGGGCAACTGTGTCTCCAAGGGATACCTGGTTTCGATAGACCATGACAATTTTTTTCAATTCAGCTTGGCGGCTTCGTTCGGATTCCAAGTATAGGGGTTTCAAGTAAAGAATTTCCCCATCGATAGGAATAATCAGTAAATTGCCCCAGATTACATTGGATTGCTGTTGGTTCCATAAAGTGACTAGTTGGGAGATGTTTTCATCTTGATTGATACGGCTGTCAATCTGTTCCGGACCATATATGTTTTGATCTTTGGGGAGAGTATATAAGATTAATTCTCCGTAATTCGGCTGGTCGCACCGGGCGATAATCCAGGCGATCAAGTTTTGTTTCTTACGGGGAGTAAAGGGTTGCATCATTACAAATTCGGCTTTTTCAGTTTCGGGAAGTTTTAAGGTCACGTAGTATGGTTCAAATAGTTGTCCCTGAGTAATCTCGGGAATATTCCAGTAATCTTCTTTTTCATAAAAAGTTCTCGGATTAGTCATGTGATACTGTAATAACAGATCCCGTTGGATAGTTAATAAGTCTTCGGCATAGCGGAAATGGCTTTGAAGATCAGGGTCAATTTCTTGAAGTGATTTGAAATAACCCGGGAAGACTTTTTGCCAAACTTGAATGATGGGATCGGACGGGTCGCTAATATAAAAGTTAACGGAGCCGTCGTAAGCGTCAATTACTGCTTTGACAGAGTTGCGCACATAATTGATACCGCCTAATCGATAAGGTTTAGAATATGGATATTTGGAACTGGTGGTATAAGCGTCGATAAACCAGTAGAGTTTTCCTCCGGATACCACTAGATAAGGATCTTCATCGAAACTCAAGAAAGGCGCTAATTTTGCGACTCTGTATTTTATGTTGCGATAAAGAAGAATACTGCTTTCCGGTGTCAATTGCGGGGAAAGCAGAAAATTCGGTTCTTGATATTTAAGGGCCATTAATAATTTTACAAAGAATGAATTTAAGGGAATTCCGGGAGTGCCTTGATAAGAGGTATTAATGTTCCGGTCGCCTTGGGGATAATCGAATTCACCGTTTTTGGTATTAACGATAATGTAGTCATTAGTGGTTTCACCAAAGTAAATACCGGGGTTATCCACTCTAAGCTCAGGGAAGTCAGGGTCGGTTTTGGGAGGCAGATCCTTGACGATAAAAATTGGTTGTCCTTCTTGGGATGATCGACTGATTTGATTGGCTGCAAAACCATAACCATGAGTATAGGTTAGATGCAGATTGATCCAGGTTCGGGCTTGTTCCGATATTCGTTCAGTGAGCAGTTCGCGGGCGGAGATCATTAGTTGCCGTTGGCCGTTGATTGATGGATAACGGTCAAGATCGATATCGGTAAATTGATAGTAAGGACGGATTGATTGTAGTTGGTTATAAGAATTCAACAAGGGCCCGTAATGCCAGAGTCTTAAATCCGATAATGAAGGATGATTAGCGGATAAACTGTGGGTCTTACCTTCTTCCGGAATGTACGAGACTTGCTTAATCTTGTCAAGGGCGTAAGCTTGGCGGGTGAAATCGATATGGTGTCTTAAATAAGGAGCTTCAAGTTCGAATTCATTGGGAGTTACTTTTAGATTTTGGACTATTCCAGGATAAATTACGATTAAAATAAAGGAACTGGCCAACCAAAGAATAATTCCGCCTAGAAGAAGTTTAACCCCTTTACGGAAGAGGCCGAAAATTAACAACCCAATTATTCCAACTAATAACCAGGACAATAAAGTTAAGCCGAGAACACCGGCGTGTTCGGCGGCATAATTAATCCCTGTAATGCTGGAGTTTTCTTGAAAAAGCAAGTTGTATTTTCCAAGCGTATAGCCCCATATTTTACAGACCAAAAATAGGATGGTTAGCAAAGTGAGATGGATTCGGGCAGAAACGGACATTCCCAAGGAATTGCCTTGTCTCCAAAGGGATTTAGCCAAAAAATAAATTAGGGCAGTGCCTACCAGTCCGATTAGGGAGACTGTTTGAAAGAGACGATTCAGTTGTTGATAAAAAGGTAACGAAAACAGGTAAAAACCGATATCTTGGTTGAAGATCGGATCTGCCATTCCAACCGATACTTTATTTAAAAATTGTTGAATTGTGATCCAATCTAAACTTAATCCGGTCCCTAATACAAAAGAGAGAGCCGCCGTAATTATTAAGCCGGGAATTAGAACCGTATTTTTAGAAACATCCGGCATCAGAGTATTTACTACTTGTACCCGATTAAAGGCCCTGATTGCAAAGAGTAGATTAATCAAGAAAAAACCGAAGATAAGTAAGACGAAAACAATTTTGGCAAGGGGTCCGGTAATCAGACTAACCCAAAAAACTGAGGTTAAACCTGTTGTTTGAAACCAGAGCAGGTCGATGTATTTACCTGCGAAACCGATGATCAAAAAAAACAATATAATGGCCGTTCCAATAATAATTTTGGATAACCGGTTCATGGGCATCACTCCTTTTAATCAAGTTATTTCTTTTTTGAAGCAAAAATATCCTTCCCCGGAAGGAAGTAGATGAGTTGCGCCGAATAAGACCGAATAATGCCTAATAAATATTGGTTAGGGCCTAACCTAAAAATAACTAATTTACAACAAATTTTAGCAAGAGCGCCCCTCGGTTTAGAAACGGTCTTAGAATGATATGTTTTTTATAGGAGGATGAGGATGGATAATTTTTCGCAAATTTTAAATCAGCAGTGGCAAAAAGAGCTTTTTTTATGTGTCGGACTTGATTCCGATTTTCAAAAAATTCCCGAAGAGTTTCGCAAATTACCGGTAGCCGAAGGTTTATTTCAGTTTAACCGGGCGATTGTTGATGCTACTGCCGAGTATTGCGCCGCTTACAAGCCGAATAGCGCTTTTTATGAAGGTTATGGATTGGCTGGTTTGGAAGCTTTGATTAAGACCAATGCTTTTATTAGGGAAAAATATCCGAATCATCTGATTATCCTCGACGCTAAACGGGCTGATATCGGCAATACCAATCTCGGATATGCGAAAGCCGCCTTTGACATTCTCCAAGCTCACAGTATTACGGTTCATCCATATTTGGGGCAGGAAGCTTTGGCGCCTTTTTTGGAAGACCGGGATCACGGTGTTTTCGTCCTTTGTCATACTTCAAATCCTGGAGCGGGTGAGTTCCAAGAATTGAAAATTAACAATCAGGATTTATATAAAATAGTGGCCACCAGGGTTGATCAAGAATGGAACGGAAATCAAAACTGCGGTTTGGTGGTAGGGGCTACCTATCCGGAACACCTTGGCGAAGTGCGAAAACTAGCACCAAATTTGCCTTTTTTAATTCCTGGTATCGGAGCCCAAGGTGGAGACTTAGAACGGACGGTTATTAACGGACTGGACCGGAATGGGACCGGAATCATTGTTAATGCTTCCCGTAGTATCATTTACGCTTCTTCCGGATTGGATTTCTCTACGGCTGCCGCACGGGAAGCGAAGCTTCTAAACGAATCGATTCGAAAAATAGCTCGTGAAAATGGTTTTGGTAGGAAGGTCGAATAATTAGAAGACAAATGCCTACTTGAAAAGTAAACCGTTTTCGGTAATAATATTAAATATTGATTTCACAGAAAGAAGGGCTTTAAAAGATGCGCGTATTATCCGGGATTCAACCATCCGGTAATCTTCATCTCGGTAATTATTTTGGGATGATGAAACGGATGATTGAATATCAGAAAAATCATGAACTTTTTTGTTTTATCGTTAATTTTCATGCTTTAACCTCTGTGTTTGACGCCGCCAGATTACGCCACCAAACTTGCGAGGCGGTAGGAGATTTTCTGGCGTTAGGTCTTGATCCTGAAAAGTCCGTTTTCTGGGTCCAATCGGATGTACCGGAAGTAACCGAATTGACCTGGTTATTAAGTAATGTTACCGGTATGGGTTTACTAGAACGGAGCCATTCCTATAAGGATAAATTGGCCAAGGGTATTCCGGCCAGTAATGGACTATTTACTTATCCGGTATTGATGGCCGCCGACATTTTAGGATATGGGGCTAACTTGGTCCCGGTGGGTAAAGATCAAAAACAACATTTGGAGATTTCTAGGGATATCGCAGCGCGTTTTAATAATACTTACGGAGAAACCTTCGTCATACCGGAAGCGGATATTGAGGATGATTTGGCGACTATTCCCGGTCTGGACGGGCAAAAAATGTCGAAGTCATATGACAATACCATTGAAATTTTCATTGATGAAACATCTTTGAAACAAAAAATTATGACCCTCAAGACCGACTCAACCCCGGTTAATGAACCGAAACCGATTGAGGGTAATATTTTATTTTCTCTATATTCCTTGTTCCTTGATGAGCGCGGTAAAGAAGAACTTAAAGACCGTTTCCTGACTCCGGGTCTGAAGTATGGCGAGGTTAAGAAGGAGTTATTCGGTGTTATCTGGGAACATTTCGCCCCTTACCGGGAGAAACGGGCCCAGATCAATAAAGATGATGTGGTCGAGGTCATGAAAAAGGGTGCTGCAAAAGCTAGGGCCGTAATTTCGGAGTATTTGGACAAAGCCCGGCATAATGTAGGCGTTGATTATTATCGAAAGCAAAATTGAATTGAAAGAGTTCGTGGAAGTTCGAAAAACCTTATTTTAGTTAGGATTAATACGGACGGATACGGATTTAAAAAGCATTTAGGCCAACTTTTGATTTAAAATTAAATATTTAAGGTGATCGCTTTGATGAATAAACGTTTTTTGAAACTAGGAATACAAGTCCCCGAGGTTTGGTTGCCTCATAAAGGGGTTGACCTTTTTAAATGGGCGGTGGTAGCTTGCGATCAGTATACTTCGGAGCCGGATTATTGGGAACAAGTATCGCAGCTGGTGGGAGACGACCCTTCAACCTTAAACCTAGTCTTTCCCGAAGTGTATTTAGGTAAAGGCGCTGAAGGGGAACGGATCGCCCGAATCCATCGGGAAATGGACGGCTATTTAGAGAAAAACTTAATCAATTCCCCAGGGGATGGGTTTGTATATTTAGAGCGGCGAACAAGCCAAGTTCAGTGTCGTAAGGGGTTGATCATGGCTCTTGACTTGGAGCGTTACGATTATAATTCGGGATCGAAAACTTTAATTAGGGCAACAGAGGGGACGGTTTTGGAAAGGATCCCGCCTCGGGTCAAGATCCGGGAAGGCGCTCCGTTGGAATTACCCCACATTATGGTTTTAATTGATGATCCCGATTGCCGGGTAATTGAACCCTTGGCCCTTGAAAAAGAAAAGTTCGAGCTTTTATACGATACCGAACTAATGATGGATGGCGGCCATGTTCAAGGATACTTGGTCCGGGAGGAGTCGGCTTTGGAAGGAATTTATCAAGGCCTTGCCAATTTGACCGAACCGACGGGGTTTAATCAAAAATATCAAACCACCGTTGAACCGGCCTTGTTATTCGCTGTTGGGGATGGCAATCACTCTCTGGCTACTGCCAAAGCTGTTTGGGAAAAGATGAAGCAACAACCGGAAATTGATCGCGATAATCATCCGGCCCGTTATGCTCTGGTCGAAGTAGTAAACATTCACGATCCGGGTCTGCAATTTGAGCCGATCCACCGGGTATTGTTTAATATCACTGTCGAAGAAATGTTGATAGCAATGGGAGTCTATTTTGGAGAGGAACAGTTTAGTCTGGAAAGATCTGTCGACCCGCAGGAGATGGAAGCCCAACTTGTAAAAGGGCGGGACCGGACCGAAAACTGCCACCGGATCGGGTTTGTCACCGAAGCAGGTTATGGAGTAATTAGGATAACTAATCCAAAATCAGATTTGGAAGTCGGCACGCTCCAATCATTTTTAGATGAATGGTTGGTCCAACACCCCCAAGGAGAAGTCGATTATATTCATGGCGCCGAAGTAGTCCGCAAACTCGGTTCCCAACAAGGAAACATCGGATTTTTCTTACCGGCGCTTGAGAAAAATGCTTTGTTTAAAACGATAATCCATGACGGGGTCTTGCCTAGGAAGAGTTTTTCAATGGGAGAAGCGGAAGAAAAACGGTTCTATCTTGAATGCCGGAGAATTAAATAAGATAAGGTCTGATCAAACCCGCCTTCTTTAATTAATGAGGCGGGTTATTTATATCCGGAGGTAATGATATTGACAATACCGCTCAGGAATTTGACTAATGAAAGCTATCGGGGTCAAATACCTGATGTTCAAATTCGATACCAATTGATTCACATTCTTGTTTACGGATTAGATTAATTTCCTGGTTTGAACTATTTAGATGTACTACACATCCCTGTTCTTTAATAGCATCAAGCAGATTTTTAACTCCAAGAGAAATTTCTCCAAAATGAAGGGAGCATTTTTTAGCACGCATTAAATGATAAACCAATTCTTCAGTTGGATCTTTTGCCAGCATTTTGTCACCTCATATTTAAAAATTTTGCCCATGTTATAATAACAGATACTTGTTTTATTTAGATAAAGGCCAGGTAAAATTATTGTTATAAAATTTTTGCCAAAGTTGGCGATTCTGTGATATTATAGATGTCACATTAGATTAACATTAAGTGGAGGCGGAGATGAATTATCTCAGTACCAGAGGGAGTATTAAACAAGCTCAGTCAGCGGAGGCGATCCGGACCGGGATTGCGCCGGACGGGGGGTTGTTTACCCCGGAATCCATCCCTAGTCTTTCTCAAACGGAAATTCAAGCCATGGCCGGACTGGGTTACCAAGAACTGGCGACCAAAATATTGGCCATGTATTTAACCGACTATCAACCAAGCGACCTGAAAGGGATGACTAACGCCGCTTATGCTTGTCCCACCAAGTTCGGGGTCCCTCAAGTGACCCCGGTGGTTCAATTGACTGAGGGAGATTATTTACTGGAACTTTTTCATGGCCCGACTTGCGCTTTTAAAGATCTGGCCTTACAGCTATTACCGCATTTAATGACTAAAGCCGGGGAGATTTCCGGAGATCATAATAAAATCATTATACTGGTGGCTACTTCGGGAGATACTGGAAAAGCAGCCTTAGAAGGTTTTCGAGATATTCCGGGAACTCGGATTATTGTTTTTTACCCTGAAGAAGGAGTAAGCCAGATTCAAAAGTTACAGATGACCACCCAAGAGGGGGCCAATACCGGCGTTGTAAGCGTGAAAGGTAATTTTGACGATGCCCAAAATGGTGTGAAAGCCATTTTTACCGATGCGGCAATCGTTAAGGAACTAGCTGTAAATGGGATGTCCTTTTCCTCCGCTAACTCCATCAACTGGGGTAGGTTGGCCCCACAGATCGTCTATTATTTTTACGGATACCTAGATTTATGCCGCCGGGGGGCGGTCAAACCGGGGCGCCCAATTAATATCGCGGTACCGACCGGGAATTTCGGTAACATTTTAGCCGGTTATTTTGCCAAAGAGATGGGACTGCCGATTGCCCGAATGATCTGCGCTTCCAATTCGAATAATGTTTTGACCGATTTTATCAATACCGGGGTTTACGATCGGAACCGGACTTTTTATACCACGATCTCCCCATCGATGGACATTTTGATCTCCAGTAACTTAGAGCGGCTCCTATTCTATTTATCGAACCAGGATCCAAAGCGGGTTGGGGAGTGGATGATGGAGTTAAAATTCAAAGGTGGTTACCGGGTGGACCGGGAAACCGAGCTTAAAATGAAAGCCATTTTCTACGGCGGGTTTGCCACGGAAAATGAAACTAAAGATACTATTGGCCGAGTTTATCGTGACCACAATTATGTGATGGACCCCCATACCGCCGTGGGTAAAACTATTTCCGACCGCTACCGGCGTGAAACCGGTGATGAGTTGCCGACCTTGATGGTAGCTACCGCCAGTCCTTTTAAGTTCAACCGCAGTGTGGTCCAGGCGATTTTAGGGGAAACCGCAGTCCAAGACAGAAGCGAATTCGAATTGGTCGAAAAGCTTAAAGAGATCTCCGGGAGAGAGATCCCGGCCGGTTTAAGGGATTTAGACCGGAAAGAAATTCGGCACCGGACTGTTTGCTCCAGAGAAGAGATGCCTAAGGTTGTAAAGGAAATTTTGAAATTATAAAACCTTTAGCGTAAGCGAGAAAGAACTTCTTCGGGCTACCGCAAACCTTCGCCAGTAATGATGGATCCCAAAGCTCATGATGGTATTGGTAAAATCATAATTACAGGCTAATGAATCGAAGACAGGATTATCTTTCCATGATTGTCAGATTTTAGTATTATCAGAAGTAATTAAAGATTTTATATTGGTTTTATGGAGCAGGTTATCCTCGGGGGAGAGTGTAGTGAAGAGTCCAATGAAGAGCCGCTTAGCCTTGACAGTAAGTTGAAAAAAGGATAGAATGAAAAAAGTTTGGATGAATAACTTAAGTTTAGATAAAGGTCTGCTTCTAAAAGGTGGAAGTGAGCTTTTTTTCCCAGCCTATTCCGATTAGCTTCAAGTTTCAAGATCATAACCTTACTAAGTAAAGTCAAATAAAAAAACCAATTACTCTCGCGCTACTTACAATGAACATCGGGACGGATAATGAAGGAAGGGGCTATCTAAGCCCAACTTTAGCAAACGTTTGCGGCCGTCCTAAAACCTGTTTATTAAAAATCTAAAGGAGTGGTAAAATTGTCGAAGAGAGAAGATTTTGTCGCCAAAAAAATGGAAAGTATGACTCTAGAGGAAAAAGTTGGACAGCTTTTAACCTTTACCTGGCGGGGCGCCATACTAACACCCAGCAGCATCGAACAGATTACAAAACTACACGCCGGCGGACTCTGTCTGGAACCCTATGCCCACGAAACCTTTAAGAACCTTTACTGGGGGAACACTCAATACGATAAGAACTTCCAGAAACCCGCCGATTATTTCAACATCGCTCTCACTTATTTTGAGCCTCAAAATTATGGAATCAGTGTCACCCCGGAGGAAATGACTGAGGCCCTGAATAAAGTACAGAAAATTGCCATGGATCGGCCTTCCGGGATTCCCCTTCATATTACCATTGATTTCGAAGGCGATTTTAAAAACGATTACACCTCAGGGGGGATTAGGCAGTTCATCTCCAACATGGGATTGACGGCAATCGGCGATCCGAAGCTTACTTACAAAGTTGGTCTGACCATTGCCAAACAATTGAGCGCGATGGGAGTAACTCAGATGTATTCCCCGGTCTGCGATGTTAATATTAACCCGAACAATCCGGAGATCGGTATTCGTTCCTTCGGCGACGATCCCAAGATCTGCGCCGAGCATGTTACCGCCATAGTCAAAGGTTACCAAGATGGCGGTATCGCGGCTACGGCCAAGCATTATCCCGGCAGAGGCGATTCTGCGACGGACGCCCACGATGTGCTCGATCATTGCCCAGGCGATAAACAGCGGATGAACGAAGTCGAACTGGTACCCTTCAAAGCGGCGATCGATGCCGGCGCGAAGTGTGTCATGACTGCTCATACCGTTTACCCGGCTTATGATCCCGACTATCCCGCCACCTTGTCCAAGAAGATATTGACCGACCTTTTAAGGGGCGAGTTGGGATTTGACGGTGTGATTGTTTCCGATGCCATCGGTATGGCCGCTATTCTCAAGAAATGGCCACTTCCCAAAGCTTGCGCCATGGCAATCAAAGCGGGCGTAGATACGATCTTATTGAAGGCCGACGATGAATCCCGGGCCCAATGTTTCTTTGGGATCAAGATGGCGGTTGAATCCGGCGAGATACCGATGGAAAGACTCAATGACGCGGTAAGACGCCTCCTGCTTATGAAATACGATCAAGGCCTCTTTGAAAAAGCCGGTAAAGGCGATCCGAAAAAGACCACAGCCGTTGCAAGGAACAAGGAAGTTATCGATTTTTCTTGGGAAGTAGCGCGTAAAGCGTTGCTGGTAGTCAGGGACGACCAAAAAATACTACCTCTTAGCAAGGATAAGAAGATATTAGTCATCGAACAGTGTTATTTTTACGAATTCTGCGGTAAGGATATGTACAGCCATCCCCATATGTTCTGCGAGCAGATGACCAAGCATTCCACTAATCTGATTTTAGACGATACTAAATTCCACGCCAGCGATGATGATCTGGCTGAAGCTTTGGAATTGGCGAAACAGGCGGATCTGGTGGTTATGACCAACTGGAATGCCCGAATCGAAAAGAATGGGAATAATCAGCATCTGGTAAAAGCCCTGAAAGAAGCGGGACACACTGTGGTTGTAGTGACCAACTGGCCGTATGCTATTGGAGTCACCGAAGAGGCGGATGCGGTCGTCTGCAATTTTAGCGCCTCGCCGGATTCGATCAGGATCTCGGCTGATCTTTTATTCGGAACGGTCAAAACCTGTCCTACCACCAAGATGCCGGTATCCAACAATTAAGAGGAGCCTGATATGAGTTACGATATTACTTTTATTGGCCACATGTGTTATGACGAGATCATTCCCTTCGGAGGGGAACCTCTGGTCGCCCCCGGCAGTGCGGTTCTATGCGGAGCAATGGTTGGCGCGAGGATCGGGAAACGGATCGCGGCCGTCGTCAAAATGTCTCCCCAAGATGAGCAGATTTTAGACCCCCTTAAAAATGGGGGAGTCGATACCTACTTGATCCCGGCCGAGGTGACCACTTATTCCCGGGTCTTGCATGAATCGGCCAATGTGGACGAACGCCAGCTCACGCTGGTGAAAAGCGCGGGCCTGATCGGGATTGAAGATGTTCCTAACTTGGATTCCCATTGTGTTCATCTGGCCGGTATTTCCGATACCGAGTTTGATATGGCTTTGATGAAGGGCCTAGCTGCGAGGAACTACAGTCTTTCCGTCGACATGCAGAGTTTTGTGCGGCAAGTGACGCCGGTCACTAAGGAGATTGCTTTTGGTGACGTCAAGGAGAAAAAAGAGATTGTCGGTTTGATGGATAAGGTCAAGCTGGATGTGGTTGAGGCGAAGATCTTGACCGGCACGGACGATCTGGAAAAAGCGGCGGTTATTATCGAATCATGGAGCGACCGCCCGGAGATTATCATCACCCATTCCGGTGGGGTGTTGGCCCGGGTGAAAGGTAAAACCTATTACGAAAAGTTCTCCAACAGCAGCGTGGTGGGGAGGACCGGCCGTGGGGACACTACTTTTGCGGCTTACCTTTCCTGGAGACTGGAGCATGGAGTGGAGGAGTCTTTGAAGTTCGCCGCAGCTTTGGTATCGATTAAAATGGAAAGCATCGGTCCTTTTAAGGGAACTCTGGCCGATGTGATGCGGAGGATTGAGGAGAAGCATTCTTAAAAACTTAAGCTGAGCTTTATTAGGCCTCCAGATCGGGTTGAACTAAAACCGGTTTTGGAGGCCTAATTTTTTTTAATACACCTCGGAGAAAATCTCCTTCATATTAGTGATTGCTTTTTGATAATTACCCGAGCGGCAGATTATTGCTGTTGCTGCTATAGTTGCGCCTTTAGTCCTACATATTTTTTTGAGCATGGCGATGGCTCGGTTTCCGCCCATCCAGGGGAAGGGGAAGCCCATGGTGACGAAGGCGGTAATTTTTTTGTCTTTTAAAGTTGAAAGTTGGGAGAGGTAAGCGGTTAGAACCGGCGAGATATTAAAGGCCCAAACTGGAGCGGCAAAGATCAGTCCTTCATATTTGGCTATCTCGGGGTAAGTCTTCAGTTGAAGGTTTTTAACTCCGGGGTGGGCATCGCCGATGGGTTCTATGGGTTCGATGGTTACATTATGTCCTAAGGTTGATAGCTTTTCCTGAAGTTTTAAAGCAACTAAACGGGTATTGCCGGACTGGGAATGGATGATAATACCGATTTTCATACTGGTTCCTCCTGTAATTTTGAATGGTGATTAGAGTATACCATTAAAATAGTTTGAAAGCTATGATTGGAGGGGAAAGATAGAACCGTAAAGCCCCTCGTTTATTGAGGGGCTTTACGGTAACTTGCTTACCCGCAAGGTACGTTTCTGGTCTGGAGATTATTTTCAGGAAGGAAATTCCTCGTTGAACGCGAAATTTTTAAACTAGTTTCGAAATAAAGGAGAGTGAATCGAATGAATGAAGAGGAAAAATATCGAAAGGCCAAACAACGGGTAGAGGAGATAAAGGGTTTTTATATTCACTTGTTTATGTTTTTATTGATCAATTGCGGTTTGTTAACGATCAATCTAGTTTTCGCCCCTGATCATTACTGGTTTTACTGGCCCTTATTCGGATGGGGGATTGGTATAGTGGCTCATGGGATAACCGTATTCGGGCTTGGAGGATTCTTAGGAAAAGAGTGGGAAGAAAAAAAGATTAAAAAGATTATGGATAAGATGGATTAAAAAAGAGGACCGATCGCCGGTCCTCTTTTTTCAAGCACTGTTAAATCAATCGTTGACTACAGTTTGCTCTCCTTGGCGTACTGCTATGAAGAGAAATTTAGCTCCGGATAATAAAGCGCCGGTACCCATAATCAGAACGCTGAAGACCAACATGAATCTTAGCAGCGGAAATACGGGGCCCACCACAGGGAGTTTGGCGAGGAATTTAAGGATAAATAGGCCAATAGTGATGGTAGCCAATCCAACTCCGAAACGATAAGGAACGCTAGCATCTTGTTTAAGCATTAGACCTCCCAACCAAAGCGCCACCGGTATGGAGGAGCAATAAAAAAGAAGGATATAGCCAAGGGTCATCGCAGTTCCAAAGATTAATCCGATACCGGGATTGATTAATGCCGAGAAAGCAAGCAAGATAATAAATAATATCAGTGATGACAAAGTAGAGACCAGACCAAGCAAACCAACTCCAGCTATATTAAAAGGTTTGGTTTTAATTAGTTCAGCTTGGTGTTGGAAGGTTTTCGGGAAGAGTCGATAAAAAGCCAAACCGAGTAAAAAATATACTGCGGTCCCCAAAATGAGCCGGACTAGGTTCCAAATCTCAGCTATTATCTCCCGTACCTGCATTCCTCCGGTTTTAACCGCTGGTTTAATCCAATCGACATCGCCGATTTCAGCGCCACTCTCAATGTCGAGTTGAGTACCGCGATATTTTAATTTGCCATGAATGACGGTACCGGAGCTGATTTTTAGAGTGGAGATTTCATCCGCCTCTTCAGAATAGGCCAGCTCTTCTATGGGAAGACTCGTATTGACGTCCACATCTCCGAAGAACTCGCCTTTTAGGACGATCTGATGGCCTTCGATGTGAGTATAGCCTTTAACTTTCCCGTCAATGTCGATTTCTTCACCAAATACCAGCAGATTACCGCCGATCTCGGCATTTTTACTTAAAATAATTTCTCCACCGAAGACATTAACATTCTTACCGGTTTTGCCATCCAGGTCGATTGTCCCACCGGCAATCCTAATGTTACCAAGGACCGGCCCGTTAACGGTTAGTTCCGAGGCGGCACCGATGATGTCGCCGGTTACGGTACCGGTTGACCAGATATCGTGGGTACCGAAGAATAGGTCTCCTTCAATCGTTCCATTATGTCTCAAACTTTGGGCCCCCACGAATTTGTCCCGGGTAATTACTTCATTCTTTTCGATAGTTACCATTGGCGAATCAGCCAAGGCGGCTCCGGAAAATAATAATAAGACCAAGCCCAGGAGATAGAGATATTTCCACTTTAATTTTTTGGTTAGCATCAAATAAGCACATCCTTTAAAGTTGATTTAGGTAATTATAAAGTTAATTCTGGTAAGGCAATTCAAGATTATAATCCTTGGCTAATAATCGACTCACCCCCTTGATCTGCTTTATAACAAAGCTATTTGTTTAAGTTAATAGATTAAGCAGATTGATTTGAATTGAAGGCGCCCTTTTAGTCGCCGCAATTTTTTTGGATCGATATGAATCGGATTAATAAGATCATGGCAACTAAAACCGATCCCTTATAGATCGCTAAAACCCATTGGGCTATAGTATTCAGCCCTTGGAACACAAAGGGGCGTATGATACTGTAGACTATTTCCAGCTTGGTTAAGATGTTTGTGATCTGGGATAATTGACGGCCCGCTTTTAGAAAAAGATTGAAGAAGCTGAAATTTTCCAGGCTGCCACCTAATAGGACCGCCATAAGGAGTAAAATCAATCCGACCCCGGCCAACCAAACGTATTCGTTGTATATCGTGGTCCGCATTTCTTTGTGGCGGATCATTTGCATTACCTTTACTTCCAACATGGGGTCGATCTCCAGGTCTAAGGGTGGCTCTTCCTCCAGTTCGGCCAGGACCCGTTTCAAATCTTGTTCGAGATTACGACAGATAGGGCAGCCTTCTAAATGTAAGGATAGGTTCTGATTCTCGATATCATTAGTAGTTCCATCAATTTTTTTCATGATTAGGTTGCGCCATTTTTTGCAGCTCATCGGAGAACCTCCTTTCCTGCGGTTAACTTCTCTCTTAGTATCAGCCGGGCGCGATAGAGACGATTTTTGATAATCGTCAACGGAAGCCCGAGTACGGTAACCATTTCTTGATATGACAAACCATTTTGATGGTATAAGATTAGGGGAATCCGGTATTTTTCCGGTAGTTCTTCCACGGTTTGCCGTAATATTCGCCGGGATTCCTCTTTCAAATAAGCCTCCTCGGGAGAATCCGAATTGCCATGAAGTTTAGGACTATCCTCCAGTGGAACCGGAAGCGGTTTTTGCCTGCGTAATTGATCCAAACAATGATTGACAGCGATCCGGGTAGACCAGGCGGCGAAGGTATGCTCCGGGTTATATTGACGGAGGGATTTATAAATTTTAATGAATACTTCCTGAAGTAAATCGTTGACTTCGTCCCGGTTGCGGGTAAGATTATAGATCACCTTCGCCAGATTATATTTATAACGCCCGATCAATTCCGTGAAAGCGTCATCTTTCCCGGTAAGGCAAAGCTTGATAAGTTCAAAATCGGATAAGGACAATGGTAGGTGGTCACCTCCGGGTTTTAACTATCGGCTATTTCTTTTAAGATAACAAAACAACCAAAAACAGATTCTATTATTATATACGTCAGTTGATAGATTTTGTCTGAATGATTTTGTAATTTATTTTATAATAGATATTGAATAGATAAAAACGCTGAGCTTCGGTTTTTGGCGATCCGGGATGATGACCCTTTGGCTCTTCCCTGGAGGATGGGGATAACCCTTGATGAAAAAATTTTAACGAAGACAACCGAGTGGCAGTTTTTGAGATCGTGGCGGAGAATGATGGTTGGCAGGATACGGGGATGTTCATCGGGGAGATCAAGATAGTTACTAAAGGACCGGCAGAGTAGCCGGTCCTGTTGGTTTAGATGACCAGCTTATTTATAAAAGCTCCATCCTCCATGATGAAATGGGGAATTAAAAAAGAACTGGATTGGAACCGCGGTACCGATATCATTGATACCTTCAAAAACCAATAGCCAACGGACGCCGCTTTGGGCCAGCACATCCCGGTCCAATCTTGCCAATCCATTGGGCCCCAGTCGCTAAATGCGTTTGAAAACCTTACCCGTAGCCATTTCCCTCCGATGGTAGCGTGAATTGTCTGCCGCAGAGTAGTATTGGAAAGAACTAACCCAGGTCCCGACCCATTGTTGGCCATAACAGGCTGGAAATGAACTTGCTTGGGCAATAAACGGAACTAATAACAACAATCCACAAATCAGAAAAGTAACTAAACGGTTTCTTCTCATTTTGGAACACTCCCCTTTTTCAATTTATTGACTTAACAGTTTTTCAAATTTTGAAGTGGAAGGGTTAAACCGTATTCATAACCTCCTTTCTGATAACTTCGATGATATTCAATAAAATTTCATGGTAGGTGAGAAAAGCATCGTTTCCTTTTAATTACATAATTAAGCAAGAATATTTTACCATATAAATTATAAATTTACAATTGTTTATAACCATAGATGATAATGGCTGGTTATGAAGAATTAGGGTTTTGGTTTAGGGAAATAAGATTCTTGGAAGGTGAGGGATGATATGAAACATAGAATAATTATTAATTTCTTTGGGCAAATATATTTATGTACTATCTGTACATAGTGTGCATATCATGATATAGTGGAGGTGAAAGGAGGATGACTATGTTATCTGAACTTAATCTTACTGAAGCTCGTAAAGGCTTTTCATCCCTTTATGATCAAGTATTCAATACTTTTAAACCGACAATAATCAATCGGAAAAAATCTGAGCAAGTCCTAGTTTTACGTGTTGACCTACAAAAAATGCTTTTATCACATTTTTCTTTAAAACCGGAAGTTATTAGTGAAGATAATAATTCGGTTACTTTATCCCTCGATCAGCTGGAATTATACGTAAATGGTAATACATTGGAAGAAGCTATCAAAATTTTGATTGAAGACTTAAAATTTTATGCCCAAGATTATATCCAACGTTCACAATTATTTCTACACGCTCCTAATCGGCGTTCTCATTTCCCATATGTTTTACGGGTTTTACTCTGCGACAATGATGAAGAAATCCGTAGTTTATTGGAGCTATAATAATGGCGCCAAAATTTAGAGACCTAAAAAAATATTGTGAGAAAAATGGTTGGGTAATGATTCGTAATACAGACCATTGGTACTATGAAAAAGTTTTAGCTGACGGTACTTTGTTACAAACTAAAGTTAGTCATGGAGTTCATCAGGAAATTTCCGCTAATATATGGAAGCTGATCTTAAAAAAACAACTAAAGATATCCGAAGATGAATTCTGGAATAATCTGTAATTTTGATTCTAAGAATGGCAGTCCCAGTTCCTCTAATCTAAATGAACATTTCTTTCGTTATCTTATCTAGCTCTGCTTCATCATTATCCTGCAGCCAATCATTTGCGAGCTCTACTAATTCTTCAGAAGCACATGATCGGATTTCCTTGTTCCATTCAATCTGATTATTAAATAGGGGTCACTGAACAGAGACATTAATATCCGTAATGTTTCTTTTTTGCAGCATTTTATTATTAAGTTTCAAAGTGATCCTATTCCCGTTAATTGAATATGACCCAGTACAAGCATAGCTATAATGAGGAAGGAAAAAGGAGTCATCAGCTGTAAACGATTTTTCGAAGACTTAGCTGTATCGATGTGGGCGCGTCAACATCGTGAATCAGCTTCTTGAACCAACCTCGTGATTGAACTTTCTTCTTCGAATCCCGCCAATGTTTTAATCACAATATCTTAATAAATACATTTACAACTAATACAATACCATATACTACAATAAGTGCCGGAAATCCAAAAATATAAGCATGTAAAAGCGCTTCGAAATAACCATCCACTGTCTTTTTTTTATTTTTCTCAATTCTAATACGGCACCCAAAAAATAAGGCAATACTTAGAATTACCAGAGATATACTGTTGTACGTTGAAAAATGGAACTTTAAAAGAAACATATATGTAAACAATGACACTAGTATATTTATGAAAATATTAAACTGCTTTTCCCATTGGAAAAATTGATGAATTTTAAACCAGGTCGATATAATAACCGGAATAAAAGCAACCCCTAAAACTAAGTGGGTGATATAAGGATTTGCAAAAAAATGATTTGTGGCACTATAAACAAAACCAGCAATATGATACTCAATAAATGGTATTAAAATAAAGTATGTCATTTTTTGTTTTTTAAGATTACTCATATTTGACCTCTACGTTTATAAAAGATCACTTGATATTAATAGCTCGCATCCTTCATGATTTAACTTCATAATTAACCTTCCTCGGTTAAATCATTCTATGAATTACCTTATCATTACCTTAAATATAAAAGTGGGAAGTCAACACTTTCATAATTTTTCAATTAACCTAACAATATCATCGAACATTGCAATATCGTTTTTGAGAATCATAAAATGCATACAAATAGACAAATTGCCTATATCTAATTTTTTAATGATATCCTTTAATTCTCTCATAATTATTGAGGCTATATATAAAGTTACTCCTATATATTTTTTTGAAAAAAACCCTTTTGACATTTCGTATATATCATAAGCTTCCTCAAAACATTCTACTTTAACTTCCCTACACCATCTAGAGGCCCAATCTTCATCGCTAGGTTTTTCAACATCTTTTCCTTTTGTATAATCATTACATATAAGAAACGCAGCATTCCAATTACGGTTTTGGTCGTAGGAATAATAAATTGCTTTTGCTCCTTTGTCATTAGCAATTTGAATTGCTTCTAAAAGTTTGACCTCTAACTCTGCTTTATAATTACTAAAATCTAATTGGTTAATTAAGACAACAAATTCTTCTCCTGCAATTCTTATACATAAATTTTTAAAACATTCCTCAATAATTTCCCATTCGTTTTTTTCAACCAGCTCTTGAATATTATTTAGTTCCTCAAAATCTTTAAGACTTTTCATTTTTCAACCCTCTTCTCTAATAGATAAATTAGACCCAATTATTTGTTCTCCATAATCCACTTTCATTTTAACCATTAAGGCTCCTAGAAATGTGATACAGATTCACAATTGTTTTTACGGAAAAACTATGGTTTACCGGAGAATTTTGAAAAAACTAAAACCCTTTCTTTTCCTTCAACAACAAGTATCCAAGCATGACGTTTATATTGTTCAAGTCTCTCAAGCAATTTAAGCTTCGGTTCTTTGCTCCAAAACAATGTAAACACTCCTTATTCTTAGCGGTCTGGATGATCATCACATCAATAAAGCTATCTAAGGCAAAACCTTCGTTCCTCCCTAACACGGGAGGAAGTAAAATGGAGGGTTAACCCGAGAGCCAATTCTTTTTAGTTAACAGTAATATTTTAACATAATATTTACATTGTGGCAAAGTTTATCAAAATTAAACATTTATAATTACCTCAACTTAAAGAATAATGATCCTCTAGGGTGATCCGGATATCCTCCCGCCAAAATGGAATACTACCAACTAAAGAATAACAAAACGGAGGAATTGACTATGAGCGATGTTACCGTATATACCACACCTCAATGTCCCTGGTGTAGTAAGGCTAAGGAGTTTTTGGAGAACAAAGGCGTGGATTACCAAGAGAAAAATGTGGCCGAAGATCGAGAAGCGGCTGACAAAATGATCGACCTTACCGGCCAGCGTAGCGTCCCGGTAATCGCCAAAGGCGGTTTATACGTAGTCGGCTACAGCCCGGAACAGATCGATAAGCTTTTAGTTTGACGAAAGTAATTCTATTATCACAAAACATTAACCACCGGGGCGCCTGAAAGAAAGGAAATAGGGTCAAAGATCATAACCTCGCGCAGAGGTGCAAAGGCGCAGAGCTAAAAACCGGTTTCGAAGCACCACCGAGCCCGGTGAGACCGGGCTTTTACACTTAGCCGTGGGTTTTAACCCGCGGTGGACAGAATCAGCTGACATTTCCCTAGTCATTTTCTTAATAGATAGGATGAATAAGCTGTGTACGATTTAATCATCATCGGGGCTGGGCCGGCTGGGATGACCGCCGGGGTTTTTGCCGCCCGTAAAGGGCTGAAGGCGGCCATTATCAGTAAGGACTTCGGCGGACAGGCCAATTGGACTAGCGACATTGAAAATTATATGGGATTTACCGAGATTGACGGGGAAGCTCTAATGAACCGGTTTGAAGCTCAGGTGAAGGAACACCGACTGGACCGGATTCAAACAGATGTCCAAGGGGTACGAATAGACAGTGCTAGTTTTAGCGTTAAAACCGTAGACCAAGGAGAATACATGGCCCGAACGGTCATCGTCACCACCGGTAAACGGCCCCGAACCTTGAATGTACCGGGGGAGAATGAGTATCGCAACAAAGGGGTCAGTTATTGTTCCACCTGTGACGGCCCGCTCTTTCGGAGCGTGCCCGTGGCTGTGGTCGGCGGCGGTAATTCAGCTTTGAAGGCAGTATTTGACCTGGAGCATTACGCATCGGAGATTCATCTGATCTCCTTAACCGAACTGACGGCGGACGCTGTTTTTCAGGAACGGTTGCGGAGTATTAGCAAGGTCAAGCAATACATTAAGCATACCGTAACCGAGATCAAAGGAACCAAACTGGTGGAAGGGATAGTGGTGGAAAAGGTGGAGACCAAGGAACAGTTTGAACTGCCGGTCCAAGGAGTATTCGTCGAAATCGGCCTGGAACCGAATACCGAGTTCCTCGAAGGTCTAGTTGAAAAGGCGGCAAACGGTGAGATTAAAATCGACTGCGAATGCCAGACTAACATTCCGGGTTTGTTCGCTGCCGGTGACGCTACCACAGTTCCGGAGAAACAGATCATTATTGCCGCCGGAGAAGGGGCCAAAGCAGCCATCAAAGCCTGGGAACAATTATTACAGTAAACAGTGTTCAGTTATTAGTAATCAAATCAAACATTGTTATTTGATAACTGTTTACTCTTCATGCAAAGAGCATCTTTTTCCCCACCTGCGCCGATCCGGTGACCGATCATCACTGCCGCGGCTTGGACCCAGCCGAAACAGACCACCATCGAAATCCGTTCTACAGTAGCAAAGATATTGATCGCGGCAATGGTCCCGGTTCCCATCCGGGCGTAAACCACTGCAAAAATTGTAACTCCGAGGGCCCATAAAAATTCATTCATAATTAAAACTTCAACGAAACGGGCCAGCACTGTGGCAATAGCGGCTCCTTTAACTTCCAACCGGGGGAAACCGAAGTGTCCGTATATTAATAAATAATTGAAACAAGTATTGATACATAAGGCGATTAAATTGATGATAATCGTTAAAGGCACCTGTCCCGTGCTGCGTAGGGCAAAAGGAGTTTATCTTAGCATGTTTTCAAGTAAAGTTTCTCAAATATTTGTCATAATAAAAAAGGGATAGGGGAAAGATTGGAGAAGCCAAGAAAAGGGAGGCGATGGTAATGAAAGATAAATTAGATAAACTCGCTGGTAGAAGAGTGATTATTATCTCCAACCGTTTACCGGTTAGCGTTTCTAAAGAGAACTGGGAAACTACGATTAGTCCTAGTTCCGGAGGACTGGCGACCGGACTGGCTTCTTACCACCGGGATCAAGAAGGGCTTTGGATCGGTTGGCCCGGGTATAATCCTACTACTGAGAAAGAAAAGACCGGGCTAAAAAATCGGCTGCTCAATGAATTTAACTGCTATCCGGTCTATCTGTCTAATTTGGAGATAAAAAAATATTATAACGGTTTTAGTAACGATACCATATGGCCTTTATTCCATTATTTTACTACTAAATGTACTTATGATCCCACGGAATGGGATTATTATCAAAGGGTCAATGAAAAATACTGCCGGACTTTACTAGAGGTTGTCCGCCCCGGGGATATTATCTGGGTTCAGGATTATCATTTAATGTTATTACCGGAAATGGTTCGGAGAGAAGTTCCCGATGCCACCATCGGCTTTTTCCTGCATATACCGTTTCCTTCGATGGAAGTATTTCGGTATCTCCCTTGGCGGAAAGAAATTTTAAACGGCATCCTGGGAGCAGACATGATTGGCTTTCATACTTACGACTATAGCAGGCATTTTCTCAGTTGTGTCTTACGGATTCTCGGTAAGGAACAAAACTACGGTCAAATCGTGGTCGACAACAGAGTTGTAAAGATCGACACTTTTCCAATGGGGATCGATGCCGCCAAGTTCATTGAGACAGTTGAGTCCGAAGAAGTCGATACAGAAATCAATAATTTAATGAAGAGCATCAAAAATAATAAATTAATCCTCTCCGTTGATCGGCTTGATTTTACCAAGGGGATTCCGGAACGGCTTAAGGCGTTTGAGGCTTTCTTGGAGAAATATCCTGATTGGCGTGGTAAAGTTACTTATATTATGCTCTGTGTTCCTTCCCGGGACAAAATTCAACAATATCAACTGTTGAAAAAAGAAGTAGATGAATTGGTTGGTAAAATTGACGGCCGGTTTGGCGATCCCGGTTGGTCACCGATTCTTTATATGTACCGTTCGATTCCTTTTTCAACTCTAGTCAGCTTATACGCATCCGCCGATTTGGCTTTGGTCACTCCGCTTCGGGACGGGATGAACCTGGTTTGCAAAGAATATCTGGCCTGTCAAGGCCAGTTAAAAAACGGGATGTTGGTTTTGAGTGAAACCGCCGGTTCCGCCGCAGAGTTGGGAGAAGCGATTATTGTTAATCCTAATAATATTAATAGTATGACAGAGGCAATTCACCAAGGCCTGACCATGCCCGAGGAGGATAAAAAAGCCGCCCTCAAGCTAATGATTAACCGGATTAAACGTTATAACGTCTTCCGTTGGGCCGACGATTTTATGGATCAGCTATTAAAGGTCAAAGAAAACCAAGAACATAATGAGCAACGTTTATTGGCCGGGCGATTAAAACGGGAATTACTAACCGGTTATGAACAAGCAGATAAAAGATTATTTTTACTGGATTACGACGGGACGCTAGTTTCTTTTAAAAAAAAGCCGGAACAGGCTAAGCCGGATGAGGAATTATTAGTGCTGCTTAAAAAAATGGCAGCTGATCCCCAAAACAAGGTGGTGGTAATCAGCGGACGGGATCAGGACTCCCTTCAGGAGTGGCTGGCCGGTACTGAAGTGGATTTAGTGGCTGAACACGGGGCATGGTTCAGAGAGCGCGATCTTGACCATTGGGAGTCAGCGCAGCAAGGAAACACCACTGACTGGAAAGACAATATTTATCCATTGCTGGAGGTATTCGCCGAGCGGACCCCCGGGGCCTTCATCGAAGAAAAATCCTCCGCCCTAGTCTGGCACTATCGGAAATCTGAACCGGAGTTAGGTTCGCTTCGCGCCAAGGAATTGGTGGATAACATCAGAGGGCTGTTAAACGCCACCGGGCTTCAGGTTTTGTTAGGTAATAAGGTGATCGAAGTGAAGCCGGTGGATATTAATAAGGGTAAAGCCGCTGCTATTTGGTTGGCGAAGGAGAACTGGGATTTTATTTTAGGAATGGGCGATGACTGGACCGATGAAGACATCTTTGCCGTTCTGCCCGAAGACGCTTGGAGCGTGAAGGTAGGCTTCACTGCTTTTACCAAAGCCCGTTTTTATCTGGAGTCCCATAAGGCGGCCCGGAGTTTACTGGATTCTCTAGCGGAGATTAGTAGTAAAGTAATTGCCGGATAAATCCGTTGAGCGTTATGAAGAACTCAAATTTCCCCCCCTAGTGTTGAAGTTTTGGCCAATGCCTTTTCCTTCTTCTCCATGGTGGGGGTTAATTCCCCGTTATTTATATTTAAAGTATAGATGCTAAAATTTTCCCAATCTTTCTGGCAACCACAACGCTTTTTTCTCCGGAGATCGCTATTTGTTGTTACCGGATGGATTTTCAAAGGGCGAATAGGTTCCTTCTAAAATAGTGGGAAACTTATCATCAGCTATCATGGACCCCAACCAGAGACCACCAATTTTTGGTACCGGCCCAGACTCCCGGTATCGTCAATTACCACCGGAAACTGTAAAATGTTCGGTTTTAAGTGTTTGCCAGTTGGGCCAGGCAAGAGTGGATGAGGATGAGAAGAGCAATACTGTTATTACTATTATTATTAATTTACTTATCCGCAAATGGATCACCTCCAACAGGTCATAATTAACATATTTAATTGTTTCAAACAACACGATTATCTTGTTTCTTTTGGTAACCTTTGATTAATTCCAGCAGATAGGTAATACCTTCCTCATTAACCTGGGATAAAAGCAACAGACAACCTCTAACATCGGCCCCGGCCCGGTGGGCTTCCTCAACTTTAATTCGATGGGCGGCAAGTAATTTCTGTAATGCTTTGGAGGAATAACCCTTTTGATACCATTTGATCCCGTTCATCGAGCAATACCAAGGCTTAGTTAAGGCCATAGGAAAGAGTTTGCTAACAAAGTTTTTATCAAATCTCGCGTTATGGGCGATTAAAAAATCGGCTTGACTGATTAAATCTTCGATTTTCGCCCGGTCCAAGATCATCCCTTTGACAGCTTCTTTATTAATTTGATGGACCATAAAGGCTCCCCGTGAAATAGGGCAAGATGGCTCCCTTAATCCGTTATACTCATCAATAATTCCCAGAATTTTACCGGATTCCTGATTAAAAGCAAAGAGGCTAATGGCAAATTCGATAATCTCTTCATGTGCCGGATTTAAACCGGTAGTCTCCACATCGATGAAAGCTGCTTTTCCCCAAGCTGGGTTAATATCTTCAGTTAGTCGGATTAAGTTGGTATTCATTGAAGCCTCGCTAATGTTTATTTCAATTATTCAATCGCGGATTTCTCTTATTCATTTATTAGCGATCAAAAAGATAAGTCCTCCCTATTAATAAAGATTGTCGCTATTTTTATTGGTGGTTCGCCTTCCGCTTCTATTCGCATTCTCCAGGCCATATATTAAAAAGTAGATTATAAATCAAAAAAACAGTAGGCTCTTGGTTCCCTCCAAGGAGATAAAGGCAAACTTGGGGTGACGGTCATTGACGACCCAAAGTAGTCCTTCAAAGGGCTGAAATATTAATTAGGGATATTCTTAGGGTATCCATTTTTTTAAACTACAGAATAAAATGTTTGGGTATTTTTAAAGGAGGAGCGCTAATGCGGATCGTAATCTTAAAGCGACTCAATCTTCTGATTGGAGCAGGGTTAGTCTCCTTGTTAACCCTTTCCTTGGTTATTTACCCCGAAGATAGTGTGAAAGCAGCAGTTGAAGGTTTAAAAATATTTTGGGAGATAGTGTTACCCTCTTTACTGCCATTTTTCGTACTGTCCGAAATCATGTTAGGCATGGGAGTGGTGCATTTTATCGGAGTTTTATTGGAACCATTGATGCGTCCGTTATTTAATGTTCCCGGGGTAGGGGCCTTTGCTTTATCAATGGGACTGGCTGCCGGATATCCCATGGACGCCGTAATTACCGGAAAGTTCCGACGCAGCCAAATGTGTACTAAGGTTGAAGGGGAACGGTTACTCTCTTTTACCAATACCGCCGACCCTTTATTCATATTTGGGGCTGTGGCGGTAGGAATGTTTGGGCGGCCGGATCTTGGTATTGTCCTAGCGATTGCCCATTATATTGCCAGTTTTACAGTGGGGGTCATTTTCAAATACTATCATTATAATGATCGACCAATGAATGAAAATAGTAAAACAGAAACAAACCAAGGGGGAATTTTTCCCCGGGCGGTCCGGGCTTTGTTTAAAGCCCGCCGTGACGATGGCCGTCCCTTTGGACTGTTAATGGGAGAAGCAGTCAAGGAATCCATGACTACCTTACTGATGATTGGCGGTTTTATCATGTTGTTTTCGGTATTAGTAAGAATGGCCACAGTTTTTGGTATTTTGAAGCTGGCTAACCCCGTAATCGGAAGCATCTTAAAGTTTTTTAATATCAGCCCTAATTTGGCCCACGCCGTCTTCGAAGGAATTTTGGAGATCGATTTGGGGACGATGGCCGCCAGTCATGCCAATGCTCCCTTGCTTGACAAAACCATTGTGGCCGGTTGGATTATCGCCTGGAGCGGGCTTTGTGTTCATGGTCAGGTGGCCAGTGTCATTCATAATACCGATATTCGAATGGCGCCTTATGTGGTAGCCCGGTTGTTACATGGGATATTTGCCGCCTTTTATACTTGGCTGTTATTAGGACCGTTGGCGATGGTGATGGCAACCGTATTGCACGGGGCTGTTCCAGTCCAGGGTAAATTCAATCCGCTCGATCGGATCATCTTAACCGGAAAACAGCAAATATTTATCCTGGGAATATTATTGCTAACTTCTTTATTGATACAATTATCAAAGAAATATGTATTGGTCCGGACTAACCCTAAAAAACGGCTGGGCTAAAGTGATGTGGGTGGCATCTAATACCCTGCTTGATGAAAAGCCCCGAACCTCCGAAACCCTCAATAACTTGTCTTTCACTGGTCCAATCCACATTACAATTAGAGCAGATGTCGTCCATCGAATTAATTGTAGTAATACTTCCCGCAAATAACATTAAAGCTAATAAAAAATAACTTTATTTTTTATTAGCTTTCTTTCCATATCCACCACCCCTTTCATTATAATCATAGCCAATGCTCATAAAATAACAGCAAGGGAACGGAATACCCTTGCTGTTATTTTTTAAAAATCAAATATCAAACTTAACCTTTCAAAGCTCCTGCCAAAGTTCCTTGAATGATCCAGCGTTGGAACATCAAATATAAGATCAAGGTCGGCGCAGCGGCAATTAGGGAGGCGGCTGCGTATTTAGGCATATGGTTGGTTCCATAGGCATTCATAAACTGTGCAATTCTAAGCTGCATAGTAAAGAGTTGCTGGTCGTTAAGCATGATCAAGCTCAAGAGGTAATCACTCCAGGAACCGATAAATACCAGCAGGGTGGCTAAAATGCTGCACGGTTTGGCCAGGGGAAGCATAATCCGGAAGAAGGTGCCATAATGTCCCGCACCGTCGATCCGAGCGGCTTCTGCCAGTTCCCCGGGGAGGCTATAGAAGAATGACCGATAAATCGTAGTCCAAAATGGGATTCCAAAGGCGGCCATGGGCAAGAATAGCCCCGGTAAAGTATTGGTTAAATATAAGCGGTTACATAATTGATAAAGTGGAATCAAAACCATCTGCACCGGCACAAAGTAACCGGCTAGAATAGCATAGAATAATATTTCGGTATACTTGCCTTTGTAACGGGCAAAGATATAACCCGCCATAGCTGAAGCGGGAACTGTACATAAGATGGCGCCTAGGCAAACGTATAAAGTATTTAATAGACCTTTACCAATCTGGATATTATCCCAAGCCACAATAAAATTAGTCCATAGAATTTTTTCCGGGAAGCTCCAAGGGCTATAGGCAAATTCTAATTGGGTTTTAAACACGAAACAGATAGGTAACATGATCGGCAAAATCACTAATAAAGCCAACATAATTAGAATTAAGGTAATCATGTACTCCGGAATTTTATTACGGTATCGGGGAACCATATTTTCTTCTATCGCACCGTTCATTTCGCACTACTCTCCTTTCCTTGCATTGAAAATTGCGCTACCGCAAAGATCAAGGCAAGTAAGAAAATGATTACTCCAATTGCGGAAGCCCTACCATACTGCCAATTAACGAAACCTTGTTTATACAAGGCGATAACCAATGTGGTGGTAGAAAAACCAGGTCCACCACTGGTAAGCAACCAAGGCAGATCAAAAAGTTTTAGGCTACCAACGGTGCTAATAATGGCCAAGATCCGGATGGGATAGGATACCATAGGTATAGCTATATACCGGGCGTACTGCCATTTATTGGCCCCATCCAACTCCGCTGCTTCACGGAGTTCCATCGGTATTTGTTCGATGTTGGCCATCAGATAAACAATGCCGAATCCGGTATAAGCCCAGGTAGCTACAGCGAATATCGACCAGAAGACAATGTTGGTGTCTCCCAGAAAGTCGATCCTGGCCAACCATTCCCAGTTAAACTTTTCCGAAAGGGTGGCGAGCACTCCGTACCTGGGGGCAAAAACGAACCGGCCGAGCATAGCGGTGATTGCCGACGGTAAGACGTTTGCCAGGTAATAAATGGAGCGTAGGGGGCCCACAAGCCGGTTTTTATATGTTGTTAAGGTGAATGCCACAAAAAAGGAAAGGGGTATCTGAATAACTACACTCCAAAAAGCCCATTCTAAAACATTAACAAAACCGGTTAAAAATTCATCATTCTTAAACAGCCGCACGTAATTTTCAAACCCGATAAAGACAGTATCACCCAAACCGGTGGCGCGCATCAGTGAGAGACGAAAAGTCTCTTCGATCGGGTAGTACATGAATATCAAAAGAAAAGCTAAGGCCGGAAGGAGAAAGATGAATTTAAAGCTAAGTAGGCTCCAGTCCCGCTTCTTTTGATATGTAACACCGTAAGCCAATTCAGTTGCATTGGCGTTGCTGTCCATTTCCGAACACCTCCATATCGATAACCTTCGTAATTTCGGGGCGATGACGGCATCCGACTGACCCCGATCTTCACCTCCGCACGTTTTCAAACAATCTATATTGTAATAATTGTTCTTTCGTAGCTTTGATTTTTACTGATAGTTATCTAAAAAAAGAAATTATTATTATACTAGAACCTTTATGGTAAAAATCAACCTTTGTAATTGTAAAAAAACGAAAATACGATTATTTAAAGTTATAAAAATAAACAAAAAAAATTACAAAATAAAAGTTTGCGGGCGGAGACGTATGAACGTCTCCGCATCCGTAAACTGATAGGATTACTTATTATTTCGCTGGTCCCATTGCTTCTTCAACCAATTCTTCATACTTGGTCAATTCACGCTTGACATTGCTGTTCGGCATGAAGAAGGTCTGGAAGGTGTCATTTAACGGGCTGGTTACCATCGGCGGTAGATCCTGATCCCACCAGAATTGAATCTCTTTGGCCTGAGTGAACACCTGAGAAGCCATTGAGGTCAAACGACTAGGAGCTTTTACTCCAGGTACGGAGCAGATCCGGCCGACTTCGGCTGAGCAAGCTTCAACGCTCATTGCGTATTTCATGAAGCGGGTTACAGCAGCCTTTTTCTTGGCGGCTGCTCTGGTCACGGCAAAACCGATATCGGTCATACCCATCATATTATTGATACTACCTTTTCCACCTTTCATTTCCGGGAAAGCATAGAATCCAATGGTTTGATCGGTGAAATCTTTACTGGAGTATTGAGCGCACATCCAGGAACCGGTGATATGCATAGCAGCTTTACCGGTAGCCATTAAGTTTTGAGCGTCGCCATAAGCTTCGCTAAGGGGTTTATCGCCGAAATAGCCTTTCTTTACCCAGTCTTGATATTTTTGAGCTGCTTTTACGAAAGGATCTGCATCAAAACGGCCTTTTCTAGCTTGGGCGTTATTGAAAGCTTCAATTCCACCATAACGTTCAACTAAGTACATGTATAATGCCAGTGGAGGCCATTTATCTCTGGCGCCGCAAGCGATAGGTTGAATACCTTTGGCTTTAAATGCTTCACAGACTTTTTCCAGATCATCAATGGTGGTTGGAACAGTAAGTCCGTTTGCTTTAAAAAGTTCTTCATTGGCGAAGATACCGGCAATAGCGAAGAACGGAGCCACACCATAAATCTTCTTTTTCCAGGTCATAGCATTACGCGCTGCTGCACTACCGGGGATGGATTTTAAATCTTTGGTCATATCCAGTAGTCTTTTGGCATCGGCATAGCCGCCCATAACGGAACCGCCCCAGCTTTGGAAGATATCAGGAAGGTCTTTGTTATTGGCCATAGCGACTTTTGTTTTGTCCATCAGACCAGGGTCGCCCAAAGCTACATATTCCAGATCGATATCAGGATTTTTAGCTTTGAAACCATTAACTAAAGCTTTAATGTATGCGTGGGCAGGATCTTCATCAGTGAGGTCACGGCCCCAAACGGTCAACTTTACTTTGTTGGCCGCGATGCCCGGCATAAAAGAACCGATAAGCAAGGTTGCTACTAGTAGCAAAGTCACAAAAACGGTAAATCTGGTTTTAAACATCGACAAGTACCTCCTTTTAATTGAAAGACAGTCTACATAAACTAACTATTGGGGAATATATTTCCGCCCCCGTACCACCTCCTTTGTTAAAGCTCCTTTGATGTGAAAAAACAGAGATGAAATTCAAGTTGCCAAACTTTTTATTTAGTGGTTACCAACATGCCAAAATCCATGTTGATATGCCATTTGGCCGGGATTTGACCTTCCAATCGCCAAAGCATTTTGCCATTTTTTAGCCAACATTCGACCCAAGGGATAGTTCCGTTTTCCCAATCAGCCAGAATTGTAAGGGGAAATCTGCATGGTAAACGGACCGGAGCAATATTTAGCTCTTTTTTTTCCATATTGATACGCATTCCAAGAGCGCTCGCTATAATACCGATCATAGTTACGCCACGTGGATAATAAGAAAGCCAATTCCAGCCATAGGTGTCTACAAAACAACCGCCTCGGCCTTGAATATTTTCCAGCTCAAGAAATTTCCAATAACGATCGGTCATGTCCAATAAATCAAGCCCCAAATAAGAAGCGATTTGGTCTCGCCAAAAGTTTTGGGAGAGCCAGACATTACTCCGATCAACACTGCTATGAGTGCAACCGTAAGGCGTTAAACTCTTATTCAATGAATTTTGAAGGTCGACAGTTAAGCGTTCATAGTTTAAGTCGGGCTTTATACCGGTTGCTAATAAGAGCAACAATCCATTGCTAGTGTATAAGGAATATGCGTCACATCCATTTAGTTCGTTACCGGTAATTTCTTTTCCGGTCCAAAGATCTCGCAAACCTTCGGCGGATTGGGGCAGACAAACAGCATAATGGTCGTCTAGCCAAGCCACAGAATCCATTGTATTTTTAATCTTGGCCATCATATCCTTGGCTTTTTGCAATAATAACGTTAATGATTCAGAACCAGGAAAGTATGGTGTTAACTCAATAAATGCAGTTAAAGCTGATAAAACTTTTACCGCTAAATAGGTCTGTTCTTTGGCGTATTGAACCGATGCGGCTGCGTCATCCACGGTATTGGCTACTCCAAGATTGGGATAGCCATTACCGGTAGTATCGGTAGCCACAAGATAATCTACAACCTTAACTATTTGGCCTGAATACTGTGGCCATTCTTGATAACCTCTAAAACGCCATAAGGCATAAATTAGTAAAAGAAGATTACAACATTCTTCAACCGGCATATGGTGTGGATATACTTGGGAATTCACTTCCAATAAAACTCCAATATCATGACTGGGGAAGCCTTCCGGCTGAATATTTCGAAACCAGGCCTTTATTTGTTTTTCCAATAAATCCGGCCAATAGAGCAATGAAAACCAAGAGTTGTTATACTCTACATCCAAAGTAGAGTGAAAACAGCACCAACCTTCCCAGACAAAAAACCAATCCTCGCCACTATCATCTAAGACCCACCATGTATTAGCCAAATAATTTTGAAAACCGCAAGCTATCAACGACTTAGCGGAAGGGCTAATTGAGGAATTGTCAATCGTTTGAGTAAAATGTTCTGTTTTTTGAAGTAATATATTCCGTTCCGAACGGGCATATTCAGTTACTGCATCAATATTTTTAAAATAATCTGTATACTGGAACCGGCAATTTTTATGCCAAGCTTGTAATATATTATTCGGTTGAAAACCGGAAATAATCAAGGTCTCTTCTAAAATATCTTCTGGAGAATTCAGGGAAAAAGGTTTACTTAAATAAATGTTTGTTATATCGGCACTCATCCGCCATTCCATACCCGGATGTAAAGGAGATACTTTGACTTCACCGGAGAAGATATTTTCTGAGTAGGGAAAATGTAGTTCCGGAGGACAGTCATCCGAATAGTACCAACAATTTTTATCAAGTTTAGAGGTTACAGGCAATGCTATATTATTATTAGCGTCAATTCTAGCCCCGGAAAGACTAAAATACCATTCACCATCAAAGGGTTGAAAGTCATTCCGTCCATGAATGTAACTTCTGACCTTCAAATCCACATAAAAGAACGGAGCGGATGATATTTTTCGGTCTTCAGGATAAAAAGGAGCGTGGATCCGGCAAGTAAATTCCAACCCCAACTTATGATCCCGCGTCTTATATTCAAGACCTTCAACCATAAACTCCTGTTCGACACAGGGAAAAACCTCGGCCTTGTCAGTGTCGGCAAAGGGTAAAATATATGTTTTTCCGTTTAAACGTAAACCAATACCTAGTTCCACCGGTTGGTCATAAAACCTTCCCATTGGGGAGAGATAAACCTTACGTTCCTTAGGACGGAAATTCATGGTAAAACGGGAACCCAGTCTACCAAGTAATGCTTCTTGAAGTAATCCCATAAAAAATTTTCCTCCAGTAGCTTACAAAGGTTTGTGCAACTATAATTTAAACCGACCTTCGAATAACTAGTTCAGGGTTTAAACAGATTTTGACACCGTTTTCTGTTTGGTTTCGAAGTAAATCAACTAATAATTCCATTGACTTTTGACCCATCTCATACCGAGGTTGATTGACGGTAGTCAGCGGTGGATTGGTTAATCCGGAAAACTCCAAGTTGTCAAAACCGATTACTGCAATATCGTCCGGTACGGAACGACCTGCTTCAGTAATTGCTTGCAAAGCTCCAAAAGCCATGGAATCACTTGACGCAAAAACTGCCGTGCATTGGGGTTGGTTTTTTAAGATTTTTTTCATAATCTCATAACCGCCCTCACAAACATAATTACCTGATAAAACCAACTCATCGGAATAATTAATGTTAGCTTCATGAAGGGCTTTTTTATAACCTTCAATCCGGTCTAAAGTAACCTGGTTACATAAGTTTCCGGCAATGTGAGCAATGTTACGATGACCTTTTTCAGTCAGATATTTGGTTGCTAAGTATGCGCCTTTAATATTATCCACCGTGATACAATTAACTCTAGAATCGGAAAAATTCCTCTCTACAAGCACAAACGGTATTTCCTGCTCAAAAAGGGTAATCGAAAATTTTTTTTCTTGGATGTTACTTCCTACGATTACCAGTCCTTCTACTCGTTCGGCATTGATCATTTTATTAAGGACGCGATTATGTTCAAGGCTTTCATATGAGTTAGAAAATAATAAAGTATAGCCTGTTTGGTTTGCGATAAATTCCATACCTTTAATAATTTGTGAATAATAAGGTTCAGAGATATCGGCCATCATAATTCCGATGGTCCCGGTTTTTCTCGTCACCAAGCTCCGTGCGGCTGTATTCGGATAATAATTCATTTCTTTAGCTAATTTTAAAATTAATTCTTTAGTTGAACTTTTTACCCCGTATTTATTATTTAACGCTCTTGATACGACGCTAGGAGCCACTCCGGCTTTCTTGGCAATATCTTTTATAGTTGTCATAGCATCCTCATTCTTTGACAAACGTTTTCGATATAGTATATTTTCTGGATGGGTTTTAAAATTCCTTTTTTTAATATAAATATTTTAACATTTTTTTTAGAAATTTTTTAATCATCATATCGTTAGAGGAAATAATAGAAATTAGCAAAGATTTTATGGTAGAAAATCAATTGATTCCTTGACGAACTGGTGTTCGTATGAGAAAATATTAACCGGATAGTGTTAGTAGTGCCAGTATCTGTTCTGTTTTGGCAAAAGGTGAAAACATGGAACGAAAAATTATGCATATTGATATGGACGCTTTTTTTGCCGCAGTGGAACAGCATGATAATCCGGCTTATCAGGGTAAACCGGTAATTGTTGGAGGCGATCCTAATTCTAGGGGAGTAGTTTCAACTTGTTCATATGAAGCCCGGAAGTTTGGGATTCATTCGGCAATGCCCATTGGGGAGGCATTCCGCCGTTGCCCACAGGGGATTTTTGTACCGGTAAGGGGGCGGCGTTATGCCGAAGTATCCGGAGCAATCATGAAAATAATGAACCAGTACACTCCGTTAGTGGAACCTCTGTCACTCGATGAGGCATTCCTGGATTTAAGCGGTTCCGAACGATTATTTGGTCCGGCGGAACAAATAGGACGTGAAATTGTGAACCGGATCAGATCAGAACTGGGGCTTTCGGCTTCAGTAGGATTAGCGCCCAATAAGTTCTTGGCCAAACTCGCTTCCGACTTGGAAAAACCTGGTGGTTTCGTGATCATTACCGCTGATAATATGGCGGAGATTTTAGAGGATCTTCCCATTGGGAGATTATGGGGGGTAGGCCCTAAAACCGAAGCCCATCTTTTTGAAATAGGGATTCGCACTATTGGAATGTTGCGGCGGGCTAATCCAACCCTTCTGACTGACAGACTAGGAGAATCCGGGCGTCAGTTATATCAATTATCATTGGGCAGAGATGATCGCCAGGTTGAAACTGAAGAAGACCAAAAAAGCGTTGGACATGAGATTACTTTTCAAGATGATACCGATGATCGGGAGTTTTTAGCCGGAGTTTTGTTATGGCTTACCGAGCAAGTGGCGGTAAGGCTAAGGAGACTTAATTTAAAGGGACGAGTCATTACCGTAAAAATACGTGATCTTAATTTTAATACTTTAACTAAAAGAGTAACTTTGGGTAAAACAACTGATTTTGAAGAAGAAATTTTCCGGGAGGCGCTCCGATTAGCGGAACAGGTCAAATGGGGCGCTAAGAAGGTGAGATTGATCGGTGTTAGCGTTAGTGGATTTGATGATCGAAAACCGGAACAATTAGGCTTGTTTGATGAACTTGATCAAGAAAATGATAAGGATTTGGGGAAATTGCACCAAACCGTTGATGAGCTCCGGGACCGGTTTGGAGCAGATATTATTCTTAAAGGAACCTCGCTTCAAATTAAAGAAAGGTTTAAACAGGGACATTGATAAGGGAAATTAATTTTTTTAGATAAATGTCTAGGCTAGCAGGAAACGAAGCTTCCGACTAGCCTATGGTGATAACTGGGTACTTACCTCAACTATTCGAAAGATATTTAGCGATCATCTCTTGGGTTACAGCCTTTTTTGCGCAGATTTCACTATAAAACCTGCCACTTTGGCGAATTGTTCGTTTTTGAGTCTCAAAGTCATTAGCGACCAACCCAAAACGACCGCTCTCTCCTTCAGACCATTCAAAATTATCCAACAGTGTCCAGTGATAATAGCGTTCTACCGGAATGCCTTCATTACATAACCGGACAATTTGGCGCAAATGTTCATAGATAAACAGGGAACGTTGGGTATCTTCGGTGTCGCAAATACCATTCTCAGTAATATAAATAGGGGCTTGATATTGAGCGTAGTATTTACGACAAAGCCGGTATAAACCTTCCGGGTAAATTTCCCAGCCTAGATCATTTACAGGAACGTTTTCTTTTACTTTTAATTCGCCGAACATAATTGTGGGATCAAATTTGAAACTGACTAGATCCCGGGAGTAATAATTGATACCAAGAAAATCATAGTATTTTCCCCGGCCCAACGGGTGGCCGCCCATACCCAAGGGAAAACTAAATTTACCCGTAGCCATACTTTTTAAAAATAAATCTTGAAATATATATTGAATTGATTTTGCTGGAAGTTGGTTACGCCATTTGCCGTCTTCCGGATCGAAAATACGGAGATGATGGGCTACACCTACTAATGTTTTTCCTGGATAATTTCGTTTGGACCGAATCCGGTGAATTTCGCGATAACTTTGAATATGGGCCGCCACTATATGGCGCATAGCTTTAAACATAGCAAAGATATCGGTTTTTCCAGGTGGCCAGGTACCTCGGACGTAACCATAGATTAAAAAAACGTTGGGTTCATTAATTGTAATCCAATCATTAACCAGATCACCAAGTTCACTTACGACATATTCGGTATATTTACGAAATAGTTCAACAGCTTGGGAATTTTCCCACCCTCCCAAATCGTCAAACCAGATAGGGTTAGTGAAATGGTGTAAAGTAACCAGAGGCTTAATCCCGTTTTGCAACAAGAAACTAATTTCATCCCGGTAATGGGCGATAGCCGCTTCGTTATATTTGCCCTGTTCCGGTTCGATCCGGCTCCATTCCAACCCCATCCGATAAAGATCATGGTGGAGATCTTTCATGATCTGGATATCGTCGCGATACTGGTTCCAATGATCCGCAGCCCGGTAACAACTGGTGTTATCATTGATGTGTCCGGGGGTTTGACACCACTTATACCAGGAATTGTTTGTATCGCCACCTTCTATTTGAGTGGCTGAAGTAGCGCTACCTAATAAAAAACCTTTAGGAAGTTGCAACTCGTTCATAGCGATGCCCCCTGAAAAGTTATTATCCATATTTCGAGTATATACCGAAAAGAAAAGTTTAACAACTATTGGCGAATATTTTTGAAGACCCCCTGCGTAAGATGTAGGAGTTGAACAGGGGGTTTATTAGTGACAAGAAAACAACTGACGATTATTCTTTTATGGTTGGGATTATTACTTACCCGGATCCCGGTTTTAGCAGAGGATAATTCCTGGACGATTATGATCAATATTCCCGAATACCGACTATTTTTATATCATAATGGCGCATTGTTAAAAACATATAAGGTAGCGGTTGGAAAAAATAATAGTCCGTCTCCAACAGGGGAATTTCGGATCATCAATAAAGTGGTTAATCCAACTTGGTATCCGGAGAAACGCGCAGCGATCCCGCCGGGCCCTCAAAACCCCTTAGGAAAATATTGGATGGGATTGGACAGCAAAGGATATGGAATTCATGGAAATTCAGCTCCTTGGTCAATTGGCGCGCCCGCTTCCAGGGGATGTTTTCGAATGGACAACGAGGCAATCAAGGAGTTGTTTACCCTTGTTCCCCTTGGAACATTGGTTAAAGTTAATTATGACATTATAAAGTGTAAAATTGACAACTACAATCAGGCTTGGCTTGAAATTTTTCCCGATATCTATCACCGGTTTAAACTTGAAACCAGAGTTCAACAGGCCTTAGCAGAGTTAGACTGGAAATATGTGCCCCATCAAAAGGCCTTATCAACATTGATTACTGCTAAAAAACCATTATTAGTAATGATTCCGAGAAAAGTTAGTATTGGAGGCGATTATCGAGAGCAGGAACTCGACGGATTTTATTGGAATGGCCGTGTTTATCTTAGTCGGCAATTTTTGGAAAGTAATTTTCCAGCAATAATAAATTATGACCAAGTCTTTTCGCAATTTAGCTCCTGGGATCTAGATGGTATGTCCGAATTGGTACGAAAAGCTCTTAATTGGAATGATAACTTTAACCTAATATCGGTTAGAACTTTAAAAGTATTATTGAACGATGAAAAACTTAATGATGCCGGGCGTTTTGGAAATCAAGGAGAGCCCCAGATAAATTATTCAAAAATCAATAATTGGTTTGCAGATAAACAGCTTCCAAAACCGAAATTGATAGCGACAATCCCTGATGGGTCTCAATTTTCCGACGATAATATAGAAAACTTATGGGTTGAACCAAAGGTATTGACAGTTGGGTTGAATGGATTTAGTCACTATTTTGATGAAACTTCCTTAACGGTATTTATCTATTATAACCTCAGGTAACATTGATCTGTCAGCATAATTATACGAAGTTCATTATCTTTGCCCGACCTTTTTTTAGAAAATTCAGTTCTAGAGCTCAATATTTTGCTAAACGTGCCGATAATAAGGAGGAAAAAGAAAAACAGCGCCGAAAAACTTATTATCTTTAAAATATCGAGGTGTCTCATGAAAGTAGAATTTGTAAATCCATTTGTATCAGCAGCCTTTATGGTTTTAGAAAAGGTTGGAAAAACAAAAGTTGGTAAGGGCACTTTAAGTCTAGCGACTTCTCCAATTGCCGGAATGGATGTTAATACCGTAATTGGGGTGACCGGAGATATTCTAGGACAAGTTATTTTTAGCATGTCTACGGATACAGCCCAGAAATTGGCTTCAGTAATGTTAATGGGTTTACCCATTGGCGATTTTGATGAGATTGCCAAGAGCGCCATCAGTGAACTAGGTAATATTATTACAGGGAATGCCGCCACCGAATTGGGGAATAACGGATTTTGTTGCAATATCACCCCCCCGTCTTTGTTTATGGGGAAAGAAGTCCAGGTTTCAATTAAAGATTTGCAAATTCTTTTGATTCCAGTATCGACTGATTTAGGTGACATCAATATTTATGTTGCTTTAAGAGAAGCAGATAAATAGTATCTGGAGGCAGATGGAGGAAAGGTATGAAATTGGCTCAAGTGTCGGCCTTGGTTCCAGGGATGATTTTAGCCAAAGATTTGTTGCAACGTAATGGTATTCTATTAGTAAATAAGGGTACTGTATTAACGGCGGAACTAATCACCAAATTAAAGTTTTGGGGGTTTTACGAAGTAGAAATTGAAGAACCGCCAATATCGCTTAAAGATCAACAAGAAGCCGCTGTCGCTCCTCAAATAGCTGCTGCTCATGACCGGGTAGTTGGGATTACCGAAAATATAATGTCTGCCGGTGAATCCAAGGATATTGACACTAATTTACTCCGGGGAATGATTGGCGATCTTGATTCCCAAATAGATTTAAATACAAATGTACTTTTAAACCTTAGTCATATTAAAACTCATGATAATTATTTGTTCTCTCATGTTACCAATGTGGCTATTTTAGCGATGATTATTGGAAAAGAAATGAAGCTGAGCGAGGTAGAACAAAAAGAGCTGGGTTTAGCCGCTCTTTTGCATGATTTTGGCATGACCCGGATTTCAAATAGTATCTATGATAAAAGTCAACCCCTGTCTCCGGATGAATGGATGGAAATAAAGCGACATCCTGATTATAGCATGGAACTATTGAAGCAGTCAGGCGGTTTTTCCGAAGCGGTCCTCCGTGGTGTGTATGAACATCATGAAAGAATTGACGGTAGCGGATACCCAAAAGGAATTAAAGGTCAAGATATTTGTTTGTTTGGGAAAATAGTCGCTGTCGCTGATGTCTACGATGCCTGTATATCTCCGCGGAAACACCGTAAACGGATGACACCCTATGATGCCCTAAAGAATTTATTAGGTCAACCTCATCTTTTTGATATCCAAATCCTAAAATCATTCGTCTCTTGTATGGCTATTTATCCAATCGGAAGTTTTGTTAAACTGAATACCGGCCAAACCGCAAAAGTAATTGGGATTAATCATGGCGCCCCATTTCGTCCTGAAATTCGGATCTATCTGGATCAAAACGGTGAATTGCTAAAACCGCCGATCCGAATTAATTTATTTGAACCTCAGTATATTCAAACTTATATTCAAACCACTTTAGAATCCCAAGAGGCGGAGGAAATTTTCGACTTGATCGAAAAGTAAAGGTTGTGGCTTTGATAATTGTTGATTATAAAATATAAATCCGGATTTAACCGGATTTTTTTTATTTGATAAATTTGATAAATAGGTATCTAGGAATAGCTTGATTCCAAAAAACGCCACTACTATTGAGTCGGGCTTTATGATAATATTTTTATGTTAACTCATTCGATCGATTTTTTTCTGATGAAACAAGCTATCTGTATGTATTGTAAGTTAGGCTTCGAAGCAAATCCAAGCCAATGCCCTTTAAGGGGAAGGGTCGCTTTTAGATGGAGAGTTTGGGCTCACAAGAGTATTTTCTGAGTAGGAGGATCTAAAGTGAATAAACGACTAATTGACTTACGTTTATGGCTGATATTGATAGTTTTTTTGCTAACGGTAGGCGTATTATTTGGAGGACAGAAGCTTACGGCCAGGTTTCGAGTGGAAAATCCGGTTCGGCAAGCAATCGGCGCTATTAAATCAGTACGAGATTTTCA
>JAAYEK010000008.1 GCA_012728785.1 Bacillota bacterium
AATTTTAATTGTTAAGTTGGATAAAAACGGGGAAAAAACCTGGGAAAAGCTGATGAATTTCAGCGATGAAAGCGACGGCGCTTATTCCGTATATTATCATAATATGCTGGGCTGCTTTTCTCGGGCATACTCCAATAGTTGAATATCTAATTGCAAAGGGCGCTGTTGTACAGAGTGACCAAATGTACGGAGACAGGTCCGCCATCTACTGGGCAAGCGCAATGGGCCATACCGATACGGTTAAGCTTCTGATTAAGCATGGAGCGGATGTTCGTGCATACGATCCCTGGAGTTATGAATGCCTGCATATAGCCGCCGAACACGGACACGCGGAGGTTGTGGATCTCCTCCTTGACTCCGGCGCCGATATTAATGCCCGTTCTTACAGAAGCGGCTATTGCAGCAAAGCGATTCACATCGCGGCCGCCAATGGAGGGATAAAAGTAATCAAAGCCCTGCTGGCGCGGGGCCAGTCAACAGAAGCTCATGACAGTGACGATGAAGATTATTGGGAGACCCCGCTCAGAGCAGCGATCCGGAAAAATCAACTCGAGACCGTGCGCTGCTGTTAATTTGAAGCTTTCGACAGATAAAGATCGGCAAAAGACACTTATCGAGTTAACAACCAATTTCCCGGTGTGGAAATTATTGCGTGATGCGGGCGCAAAATATTGGTGGGAAATGGAGTAGTTGTTTTATTAAATCAATCTTTAAAAAGGAGCAGTAAATGATGGATTTTTTTAGAGGATTTATCATGCATATATGAGATGTGGCTGAAGCTTGGCTTAAATAATTGGGTTTCAAACTATGATAAGTGATGCTTTGATTCTATCAAATTTCATTAAGGGAGGAAATAAATATGAGTCATTTACCCTATTTTAAATATCATACCGATCCTTTGAAGACCGGAAGTATTGAAAAGAGAGAAACTATTTGCCCGGTATGTAATGAGAAAAGAGAGTATGTATATGTGGGACCGTTCTATTCGCGAAGCGAGGTTGAAGACATCTGCCCGTGGTGTATTGCAAATGGTAAAGCGGCGGATAAATATGACGGAACATTCCAGGATCACGGTGAAGTTGAAGGCATTACTATTAATCCTGATACTCATGGAAATGAAGTTATCGAAGAATTAATAAAAAGAACTCCCGGTTATTATGGTATTCAACAGGAAAAATGGCTTAGTCATTGTAATGAACCCTGTAATTATCTTGGTCAGGTTGGCTGGAAAGAAATTCGTGAGATGGGGATTGATGTAGAAGAAGATATCGAGATAGAAGCAAAAAAATATCGATTAAGTAAAGAAGAGTTCTGTAAAAGACTGATTAATAAGGGTTTCATGCAAGGTTATTTATTCCAATGTATCCATTGTGGTAAATATAGGCTCACGTCTGACATTGATTAAGTCATCTTTGTGCATCCAGACTTGGATCAAGTTCAAGGAGAACCGACTCAAGAATACGGATTTGTCTATAAACGCTTAAGAAAAATATTGATGAGAACGATAATGATATAGAACACAGGTAAGCTCCTTGCCTGCCATAGGAGAAAGTTTGATGCTGAAAAAATATGAAAAGAGAGGTTTAAAGGGATGGAAAAATTCAAACTTATTATAGTTTTTATTTTAGCTATTGTGGCGATGAGTATTTGGTCTTCCGGTTTATTTGCTAAAAAAGCGGAACTTTCTATACCCAAAGAGAGTTTTGCCACACCTGAAAAGGCAATCAAATATTTTTTGAATGCGCTTAAAGAAAACGATTTCAGAAAAGCATTGGCCGCCTGCGCCATAGAGGAATATAGCCAAGGGTTTGATTTCGAAGCGTATACCGATAGAATGGATGCCTTCGTTTTTTATGCCTCTCCGGCGCCTTCCGATTATCCCTTATATGTCGAATTGACTAAATATGAAAGAATGGGTCAGATAGCTAAAAAAACAAAGTTCTTCTGTTATAGTCTTTTAGCAACGGAAAAAGAATATCAAACTATATCGAATCCAAGTAAGGAGAGGATCGCGGCTTTTATAAGATCATCCAATCCTGCCGGATTATCCGGTCTGGAAATCATCAGCATTGATAAACCCGAATTAGTGGAACATGAGCGCCATCAATCCAATGAAAAAACAAGGGCTAAGTGTTTTGGAGCGGAGGACGGTACAGAGAGACTCGTATTATTTAGATTAGATGGCGAACTGTATTATAGCGGTTTTCATCTGCTGAAGTATAAAAAATCTTGGAAAATTGACGATTTGTATTCTGCCTTAACCGGGACCTCACCATTGGGGAATGCTGAAAAAACAGATCTATTCAGTTACACAGGACTAATTAAGCAGCAATAATGATTATGAACCAATTTTGGATGATTGAGACCAAATAAAACTGGCATGTTCAGGTAGATATCTGTCTGGTCAACTCCTGATAACCCTTGGCGTCGATTGGGTAAAAGAGAACGATTATTGCCGCAATAATGAAGATAAACGCGGGAATCGGACCAAAAAGTAAACGAATACCGAAAAGAGTATCTGGAGCTTGAATGGGCTCGTTCGGGAGATAATTATAAAAATCCAAAATTAACCCCATGAGCAGCGCAGCCAATGCTTGACCAGTCTTTGATATTAAAGTCCAAAGTCCGTAATAGACACCCTCATGCCGTTCTCCGGTTTTGATATATCCGTACTCGATGGTATCGGGAATGATCGCCCAGGGAAAAACATAAGTAGTGGCTAATCCGATCCCTGCAAGGAACATTAAAGACAGACCGAAATTTACTCCTAGCCCATGGCTGAAAAAGACAATCATGCAAGTTAAAGCAAGGATAATCATTCCCATAGCGTAACAGTTTTTTTTGTTCAAGGATTTAGAAAGAAAAACCCAGATTGGGATAAAGACCATGGCAGTTAAAAGCATAATTAAAAGGGCCAAAGTAGTGCTTTCGGGAGCATGATAAATATATTTAAAATAATAGATCAACATTCCGCTGACTATGGTTGTGGCTATCATATTTAATACCCAAGGGAAGAGAATTAATAGAAAGGGCATATTTTTAAAAGCTGCTCCATATGACCTTAAGATGCCCATTTTTGGCTGGACGGCGGCATCAAGGGGAGGTTCTTTGACTGTAAAAAAGGTGATCCAGGAAACAATCAAAATTACCAAACCGAAAAGTATACCTACGATTGAAAAACCGATATTTCGATCCGGAAACAAACTGATTAGGGGTAATACCGCGCCCGCGCCAATCAAGGTTCCGATCACCGCAAAACTCATTCGATATCCGTTTAAGATGGTTCTTTCATTATAATCCGAAGTAAGTTCGGGAGTAAGCGCAGAGTAAGGAATATTGAGAATAGTGTAGCCCAGGTTAAGAAAACAATAGACACCGACAGCCCAGTAAAAAAGAAGATTTTGGTCTGTCAATCGTGGGTTGGTAAACATCCAGGCCATTGCCGCAAATACCAGAATCCCACCGCTGAAAATATAAGGTCTTCTTCTGCCCCAACGGGTTCTAGTACGATCGGAAATATAACCCATTAAAGGATCGGTTATTGCGTCCCAAACTTTACCGATCATTAACGCGGTCCCGGCTAAGCCGGCGGCTAGTCCCACCGTATCAGTTAAGTAGTTCATCAGCCAAAAGGCCATAATCGTGAAAAGGGCGTTGCCACCCAAATCACAAATGCCAAACCCCAGTTTTTCTTTGAGAGAAAGTTTTTTATTATTCATTTGGTAGATTCCTCTTCGATTTATAATTTAGGTTAGCTCAACCTGATTTTAACAAAAAAATGAGGTTTTCGCAACTGATACTGGTAGGTTCATAATCTTCTAATAGCGGTTGCAACATTTTATGTAATATGTAATCAGTATAAAGCAGATCAGTTAAATTTACAATTGAGCGTGTTTCATATTAACTGTTAAATTTAAAGGCCGTTGAACTAATCAACAGCCTCTAAAACCAGGTATATATTAAGGATCACAGATTTGACATATGGTGCTAAAGGGTTTACTGGGGTGAACAATGGTTAACCCTTGAGCACATGGGATTCGTCGGGTATTTACTTTGAGAACAACCACTTGCAAGATTGATAAAACAGCTAAAATTCGAGTTGCCGCTCCATTCAGGTTGCCATTTCGTAAAAGCTGCTGCGCTTGGGCCAATCGATCCAAAATATCCCGTTTCGGTTTCTTGGCTAAAGGAAGTTCACGGACAGCTCCTCTTAATAAAGTGAGTTGGTCAAAGATCTTATTAGCTGCTCTACTTGTTAATGGCCTAGATAGAAAATCGGCAAGTTTTTGGGAGATCTTTTCGATCCTTCTCAATATTGTACAGGTATTTGCCATTTACTTCACCTCCCATTTCATAATATGAAATAGAGGGTTTTAGATTCTATTATTCCGACAAATAAGGCGGTTGTACTAAATACTTGTGTTTTCACACTATGCCGTTTATCATAACAGCTATTGAAATTAGTTGGATTTACCAAAAGACAGGAAGGAAAGATACGGAAAAAATAGAATATTACCCTTAAAACTCTTCATGATCAAATGATTGGAGGGCTTAGGTTGAGAAAAATAGATTTTTTTAGTATTTTTTCCGTCTTAGTTGCTCTGATGGTTATGGCAGCTTCCGGTTATGGTCTTTATCATCCGGATCTTTACTCCGGCAATGACTTTAGTTTTTTACGATTAATTGCCAATCAGGATCTAATAATGTTATTAGTATATGTCCCTATCCTGTTGATTGTTACTTGGTTAACCGCACGTAAAAGTTTCCGGGCGGTATTAATCTGGCTCGGAGTGATGGGTTACTTCTGCTATGTTTATACCGGATATGCTTTTGGGGGAGTGTCCGGGAAAATATTACTTTTACATATTGCCATCGCGGCTGCTTCATTTTTTTTGTTCCTAACGAAATTGGCGATGATCGATATTGAAGAGTTCCGCCTCAGGTTTGAAGTTACTTCTTTTTGGTTTACGGCTTTTTTTATGATTGCGGTCGCTTTACTTACCGAAACATTATGGTTGCAGAGATATATAAATACTTTATCCGGCCCGATTATTGAATTTTGGATGTTAAATTTGAAATCAGTCTCCGCTGTTAAGGTTCTCGATCTGGCATTTTTAGGGCCGCTTTGCTTTTTGGCCGGTTTCTGGTTATCTGCCCGCAAGGCGATAGGTTATGTATTAACTACGGCCCTTTTAGTCATTATTCCAGCCAAATTTGGGACATTGCTCACCGAATTTAACCTGATATCAAACCCGACCCAACCCAATTTACTTTTTGGCGCCGTTGCGCTGGTGGCCCTAATACTATTGATTAACTTTCAAAAAAAATTGAAGGAAGAAAAACTAACCAATTATCACGAACGGATCTCTAATTATTTCTAATATGGTTATAAAGTTTGTTCCGGAGGGACTTGGATGTATTTTTTATGGTTATTTGCGACCGCATTTCTGATCATCTCGATTTTCAGCTCCAATTGGCCGATAAAACTATATCATTACCTGCTTTTGCAGAGATTAGCACGGGAACTCAAAACTGAGCCTAAAAAACACGGCCTGTTGTTATCTAACGTCTATTCGGAAATTATCACCGGCTACCGGGGCAAAAATATTAAAATCAGGTTTATTGAAAATTCGGTTGATTCAATCAAAGCCTATTCCGGATTGGAGATCCGAATTAAAGAGACTGCCGGATTAGTGATGGAGATTTACCGGGTTAGGCTGAACAAGAGGGAATGGGGCGATTTCCGCCGCTTTACAAGCGGTGACGGACAAATTGATCCGGAATGGCTTATCCTAACTACCGATCCGGAAGGCGCCAAAGAGATGTGGGACCGGACCCGACTGGCGGGTTTATTAAAAACTACTCCTCAATTGGACCAAATTTTAATCAATCAGGAAGAAATAATCGTTCAACTTAAAAGATATCCTTCAACGCAGTCGGTTTTAAATATTATTGATCGGATCGTTTCCTGTTTTCCTTGATAAATAGGCTTTTGATATAATAGAAGTAATAGTATTTCCTATCTTGACACGCTTCCGGAATGATTGTATATTTAAAGATAACATCTTAAACATTAAGCGACAATGAGCGGAAGGAGTAAGCTTAAGCTAGGCCAAAGAGAGGGGCCGTTTGGTGTAAGGTCCCGCCTAAAAGAGCTGAAAGTCGTCCGGGAGTCGCCGGTGTGAATTAATTAGCCCGGCCGGGATAAGCCCGTTACAGCTTGTAGAGAGGCCCTTTTAAGGGTAATTGGGTGGTACCGCGGAAGTAAAGACTTTCGTCCTTTTGACGTCGGTCTTTTTTTATTTAAGGAGGTCATCATATGAGTCTGCCGACAGTTTATAATCCCCAGGCAGTTGAGGAGAAATGGTATCAATTTTGGCTTAAGCATGGTTATTTTCATGCTGAGGCGAGTGATGAAGGCGAACCATTTTGCGTTGTCATTCCGCCTCCCAATGTTACCGGCGTGCTTCACCTAGGACATGCTTTGGATAATACGCTCCAGGATACTTTGATCCGTTGGCGCCGGATGCAGGGATACAATACGCTTTGGATGCCGGGAACCGATCATGCCGGCATCGCAACCCAGGCTAGGGTCGAAGAATCCCTGGCTAAAGAAGGGTTAAGCAAGGATGATTTGGGCCGGGAAAAGTTTTTGGAACGGGTCTGGTCCTGGAAGGAACAATACGGTGGGACCATTATCAAACAACTGAAGCGTTTAGGAGCCTCTTGCGACTGGCAACGGGAACGGTTTACCATGGATGAAGGATGCTCGGCTGCGGTCCGTGAGGTTTTTATCCGGTTATATGAAAAGGGACTAATCTATCGCGGCAGTTATTTGATTAACTGGTGTCCCAAGTGTCGGACCACTATTTCCGATATTGAAGTCGAGCATGAAGATCGGGATAGTTTCCTGTGGCATATTCGTTATCCTTTGGCTGACGGCTCCGGGTATTTGGAAGTGGCCACCACTAGGCCGGAGACTATGTTAGGCGATACGGCGGTGGCGGTTAATCCCGAAGACAGCCGTTATCAAAATTTAATCGGTAAAGAGCTGATTTTACCGGTAATGGAGCGGCGGATACCGATTATCGCCGATGCTTATGTGGATATGTCCTTTGGAACCGGAGCGGTCAAAGTGACCCCCTCCCATGATATTAATGACTTCGAGATGGGCCTCAGGCATAATCTACCCCAAATCACAGTAATCGGCTTTGATGCCAAAATGACCTCCGAAGCGGGAAAATATGCCGGAATGGACCGTTACGAATGTCGAGAAAAATTGGTGGCTGAGTTAAAAGAAAAAGGTTATTTGGTAAATATCGAACCCCATCAGCATGCCGTCGGTCAATGCTATCGTTGCGACTCCATTATCGAGCCGCTCATCTCCAAGCAATGGTTTGTGAAAATGCAACCCCTTGCGGAACCGGCGATTGAAGCTGCTCAAAACGGTCAAATAACTTTCATTCCGGAACGTTTTACCAAGATTTATCTTGGCTGGTTGGAGAATATTAGGGATTGGTGTATTTCTCGTCAATTATGGTGGGGGCATCGGATTCCCGTCTGGTATTGTCAGGATTGCAATGAAGTGATTCCCTCCCGGGTGGATCCGGAGGAATGCCCCAAATGTAAGAGCCATAAGCTGGAACAAGATCCGGATGTTCTGGATACTTGGTTTTCTTCGGCCCTTTGGCCATTCTCCACTTTAGGGTGGCCGGAAAACACTCCCGAACTAAAGAAATATTATCCCACTTCGGTGTTGGTTACCGGAAGGGATATCATCTTCTTTTGGGTAGCCCGGATGATCTTTATGGGCTTGGAGTTTCAGGAAGGACGGGAACCCTTTAAGGATGTCCTAATCCATGGTTTGGTCTTGGATAAATACGGTAAGAAGATGAGTAAATCAAGGCCGGAGACGATCGTCGATCCTCAGGATATTATCGATAACTTCGGCGCGGATACCCTCCGGTTCACCTTGACAACGGGAACTACCCTCGGCCAGGACCAACGGTTCCAAATGGAGAAGGTAGAAGGAAGCCGAAATTTTACCAATAAGATTTGGAATGCGGCCCGTTTCGTCTTAATGCATGAAGAAACTAATCAAATAGGTGATCTGGTCGATAATCTCCAGGCTTCACTGGTCAAATCCTTTGTGGTGGGAGAGTCCGACAATCTTCCAACCGAATGGTTATCATTGCCTGATCGTTGGATTTTAACCCGTTCCCAAAAGGTTACTGCCGAAGTTACCAGGTTATTGGAACAGTACGATCTGGGAGCTGCCGCCTCTTTACTATATGAGTTTCTTTGGAACGAATACTGCGACTGGTATATCGAGTTTTCTAAACCAAGACTTTATCAAAAAGAGAACGATCTGGAACGCCGCACTACTCAGGCGGTATTAACCAGGGTCTTACGGCAAACAATGGAGTTGTTACACCCCTTTATGCCGTTCCTGACCGAAGAGATCTGGCAAGCTTTACCCAGTCAAGGTGAGAGTATTATGATCACCAAATGGCCGGTTGCTTCTGAAAAGTTAATCTTTGAAACGGTAGAAAGCGAGATGGACTTAATCATCGAAATGATTCGGGCCATCCGTAATATCAGATCCGAAAACAATGTATCACCCGGGAAAAAGATTACCGCCATTTTTGCCTGTCCTACGGAAAAACAGGAAATTTTGAAACGGAATATCGGTTATCTCGCTGACCTTGCCGGATTGGAAAGCTCTCAGTTTATGGACGAGAACGCTCCCAAACCGGAGAAGGCGGTGAGCGCGGTTGCCGGAGGTGTTACAATATTTATGCCGATGGCTGGTTTGGTGGATGTGGCCAAGGAGAAGGAACGTTTCAGCAAAGAATTGAACCAACTGGAGGCGGAGATTCAAAAATTAGCGACCCGGATCGAAAACCCAGCTTTCAGCCAGAAAGCTCCCCCCGAAATTGTCACCAAGGAAAGGGCGAAGTTGGAAGGGTTTAAAGAAAAAGCCGCTAAGATAAAAGAACGTCTCCAAGATTTAGGGTAAATGGATGACGAAGACCGTGGTAAATAGCCACGGTCTTTAAATTGTTTAAATAGTCGCCCACCCAGGCTTGCCGGGGCATTTTGAGGATGAAAATAGGGTCAAAGGTCATGACCTCGCGCAGAGGCACAAAGGCGCAGAGTTAAGAACGAGAGCGAATGTTTTTTTAAGGTTTTCTCCGCCGCGGGTTAAAACCGCACGGCTGGGTATATTAAACTGTTCTAAATCCCATCAGGGATCGGCTACCCTTCGCTATTCGGCTTCGAAGCACCACCGAGCCCGGTGATACCGGGCTTTGGAATGCTTTTTACACTTAACCGTGGGTTTTTAACCCGCGGTGGACAGAATCAGCTGAAATTCCCCTAGGTATTTTCTAAATGGCATTAACTTTTTGCCTAAACTAATCGATACATACTTTGAGAGATATTCTTAGGAAAGGAGATCAAACAGTGCGATGTGTCAATAACGGCCCGATAGGTAATGGAGTTAACGGTTATTACAATCAGGACAACTTAATCAGCCTGATGAGTAAGGAGGCGGCGAAAAAACAAAACCAAACCGCTACTTCAGGCATAGAGTCCATGTTTGCCGCGGAAAGTAACCTCAGCACCGATAAAGGAGTCTACGATTCGAAAACGGGAACCTGGGCCAGTTCCGGAAACCTGTCCCTGGCTTTGCGAAATTTAGAAGAACGGGATGCTTTTAACCAAATCATCAATAATGCTCTAACTAAAGCAGGGATTAAACTTTCTTCCAAAGAGAAAATGACTTTGACGATTGATAAGGATGGCCAAATTTCGGTTTCCGGCATCGACGACCAGGCTAAAAAGACCAAGATTGAGGAAACGCTTAACAACGCCTTAAAAGATGTAAGCGTGGAATTGATGATGCATATCGAGTCGGTCAAAGCGATGAATGGCAAGGAAAACACCAAAGTATTAGATAAATGGATGGTCTACAATTTCCTGAAAGAAGAAGCCGGCCAAGACCTTAACGAATTGAAACTGGTCAATGGTGAAATTGTTGGGGCCAATGAAGCCCTTGAAAAAATTATCGATGGCAAGGCGGATTTCGGCGATAAGAACGAGTATGTAAAGGAAGTCATCATTAAACTTAAATCAATCCTAACGACAGGCGCGGAGAAGATTTCCGACTTGGAACAAAAGATTGATTTTCAAAATGGTTCATTGATTGACATCGATTCCAACATCGGCTTCGGACCGGACCAATTGAAAACTTGGTTTGATAGTTTTAGATCCGGTAGGGGCCGATGGAATGCCAAAGCTTAAAATCTTATTCTAGCCTGGACCGGTATTATAGGAGGGCTAAAGATTAACCATAAACCCTGATTTGAACAATCGGGGTTTATCTTTTATTCCAGGTCTTTTCAAGTTGGCTGATTAGAAATGAAACCAGCGGTTCCAATTCCTCCTTTTTATCGAATGCTTCAAGGGCCTGGTAATATTCCTTACGGTCTTCATCAAAGATAACAACCGGAGGATGATTGTTGATCATTAAATGATAGGCAAATAAGATCCGGAAGTTATGAAGCTTTAGGTCGATATCAGCTATGTCGTTAAGCGGTTGTGCTTGCCATTTTTTAATAATAGCTTCATAATTCATTTATGAATTCACCTCGAAAATTATTATATCATAGTATTGTAGTTGTATAAGGGGGTCAACCATATTGTTTAAAAAACCTCCTTGACTTCTTATTTTGAATCGGGTATCGTGAGCTATTAAAGATAGACGAAACTTAAGATATGGGGCATAAATGAAATACGAAACAATCAAACAAGGGATATTCATCGAAAGGCCCAACCGCTTTATCGCCAGGGTTTTATTTAATGAAAAGGCGGAAACGGTTCACGTTAAAAATACCGGCCGCTGCCGGGAGATTTTAATCCCCGGTGTTAAGGTCATTCTGGAAAAAGCCAAGCATAAAGAGCGTAAAACGGCTTATTCCTTAATCGCCGCTTATAAAGGGGTGACATTGATCAATATCGATTCCCAAGCCCCGAACCAGGTTGTTTATGAGGCTTTGCAACAAGGGTTGTTACCACAGTTTGGGAATTTGACCCGGCTCCTTAGGGAAGTACGGTTCGGAAATTCCCGTTTCGATATTTACTATGAGAATGAATCGGAGAGTGGTTTCATCGAGGTCAAAGGGGTCACTCTGGAACGGGATGGGATGGCCCTTTTTCCGGACGCGCCTACCGAACGGGGGGCCAAACATTTATTGGAATTGGCCGAAGCGGTCAAATCGGGTTTTAAAGCGCATGTCTTCTTTTTGATTCAAATGAAAGGGCCGGACCGGTTTCAACCGAACACGATCATGGACCCAAAATTCACGGAAAGCTTGCAATTGGCTCGAAATGGCGGAGTTGAGATTTTGGCTTATGATACGGTGGTAAGGGAAGATAGCTTGATTATGGGGGAGCCGGTAGAAGTTGACGGTTTTTAATAATCGATTATTTTTGGTCCAATAGCGGAGGTACAATCAAAATGAATCAAAATGATATTTATATCATTTACGGCAACACTCCCCGGACGATGATTATGGAACTATTAAACCGGATCAAACCGGAACTGAAGATTGAAGCCGGATTTCGGATTGGGATCAAACCGAATTTGGTCGTTGCCAAACCGGCCGAATCGGGAGCAACAACTTCGCCCCGGTTGGTGGCGGGAGTTATTGAGTATCTGCAATCAAGAGGGCTTAATAATATTAGCATTCTTGAAGGTTCCTGGGTTGGGGAACGGACTCCCAGAGCTTTTCAGGCATGCGGTTATGAAGAACTTTCGAAGCGTTACGGAGTTCCTCTGATCGACCTTCAAAAAGACAGTTATCACGAGTACGAAGTTGACGGTATGAAAATCCAAATTTGTGACCAAGTGTTGGAGCTGGACTATCTGATTAATATTCCGGTTTTAAAGGGGCATTGTCAAACCAAACTGACTTGCGCTTTGAAAAACATGAAGGGCTGCATCCCGGATTCGGAAAAAAGAAGATTTCATACTTTGGGGCTGCACCGGCCCATCGCTGCTTTGAACAAGGTGATTAAAGAAGATCTGATATTGGTGGACGGAATGATGGGCGATCTCAACTTTGAAGAGGGCGGCCATCCGGTGGAGATGAACCGGATTCTGGCGGCCCGGGACCCGGTGCTGGTTGATTGTTACGGAGCGACCCTAATTGGTTATGATCCTGCGGAAATACCTTACTTGCAGCTCGCCGCAGATCTTAAGGTGGGGAGTAATGATTTAGCCAAGGCTAACATAATTGAACTAAAAAATGAACATAAGCCGAGCGGGACTCTTCATGCCGTCAAGTTTCAAGGATATAAACAATATATAGAAGAACGGGAGGCTTGTTCGGCTTGTTACGGGAGTTTGGTTCACGCTTTGGAGAGAATGAAGGAACATGATAGTCTGGGCAAGGTCAAATCCAAACTTTATATCGGCCAATATTTTAAGGATAAGCAATTTGACGGAGTCGGGATTGGTTCGTGCACTAGGGGTTTTACGAGATGTGTTCGGGGTTGTCCGCCTAAGGCTAGGGATATTGTGGAGTATCTGGAGGGGAATAATTCGGACTAACGTTGCTTAAAATACCCCAGACTATAGTATCTACCTTTAAGTTGATTTGAGCATTCCTGTAATAAACAAAACTAAACTTTGAAAAAAGAAGTACCTCCTGTTAGAATGCAGGGTGTAAGGTGAAACTTACCCCTAATGAATAAATCTAACAACGGAGGTACCAAGATGAAGTATACCCAAAATGAAAAGATTTTGCAAGTAAACGAAAAAGCTCTAGTAATTGGAGCGGATATCGCGAGTGAAATACACTACGCAAGGGCATTTGATAACCGCGGAATTGAACTTGGTAAACTGTTTAAGTTTTCAAATGATGCCGAAGGATTTCGGACTTTAACGACCTGGTTAGTGGAATTAAAACAGAAAAATCAAAAACAAAAGATAATCGTGGGAATGGAACCTACCGGCCATTATTGGTTTACCTTAGCACAGTATCTACAGGAACACGGCATAAAGATAGTGCTGGTAAATCCATTCCATGTCAAGCGAAGCAAAGAAATGGATGATAATAACCCGACTAAAAATGACCGTAAAGACCCGAAAACCATTGCCATGCTCGTAAAAGACGGTCGTTACATGGAACCATATATACCAACAGGGATATACCGGGAATTACGAACCGCGATGGATACACGGTGGCAGATAATAAAACAATTAAATACGATCCGAAATCGGGTTAAACGCTGGATAAGCATATATTTCCCGGAGTTCCCCACGGTATTTGGTGATTGGGAAGGAAAAGCGGCACTGATAATGCTGAACGAATTCCCAACACCGGAACAAATTCTTGAAAAAGGGATCGAAGGCATCGTAGCTCGGTGGCATAGAGACAAAATTAGGGCAGTCGGGAGAAAACGCGCCACGAAACTGTATGAAGCTGCTAAAAACACAGTCGGGATAAAAGAAGGACTTATAGCGGCGAAAAATGATATAGCGGTACTGCTTGAGGATTATGGACAAAAAATGCGGCAATACGAAAAAACTATGGCTTTAGTCGAACAGCTTGTTCTTCAAATACCGGGTATCACAGAAATACTTAAAATTAAAGGTGTAGGGCTGGTAATGACAGCCGGGTTCATCGCTGAAGTTGGCGATATAAGCCGATTTAACCATTCGCGTCAAATTCAGAAACTGGCGGGATTAAACTTAAAGGAAAATAGTTCCGGCAAACATAAAGGGAAAACAACTATTACTAAACGGGGGCGAAGAAGATTACGGGCGCTTCTGTTTCAAGGAATACTGCCGTTAGTGGCAACTAATCGGGAGTTCCGGGAACTACATCACTACTATACGACCCGAGCCCAAAATCCATTAAAGAAGAAGCAATCACTAATCCTGCTTTGTTGCAAGATAATTCGGATATTCTATGCGTTACTAACAAAACGAGTTGCGTATGACCCGCAAAAGATGATGAATGACATTCAACGAATCACTTTACCGAAAGCATCTTAATTCAAAAGGCTGAAAGAAACACAAGATTGGTTGCACCTTGACAAAATGAGCCGGATAGTTGGGTTGAATTTTTCCGTTAGGGCAATGACCCTGTTTAGGAGCATGACCGACATCCACTTAATGGGTAGGCAGAACGAAGGAATTTAGGGCAAATGACCCTGTGAGACATGGGAGGGTTGCCGCCTGGGAGCATGTGGATTCCAATGGCCGTAATATTTTTAAATAACACCGTCTATTGGAGTTACACTTGTATATCCAGATAAATGCACAAATAAGCATTTTACCCATATTGCTCATTTTGATCTATATGAAATATTCAGATTGAGCGAGATATTTAAAGAAAATTAAAGATTAATGAGGGAGGATTTTTATCAAATCAAAAAAAGGTGTATTTCAGGACTAAACCTAGCTTCCAGTGATCTTCATCGGTTAATGCCGCGTAAGCTTGTAGTTGATTATCATCTTGGAGTGGGACAATGTAATTAATGCCATAAGAATAATGTTTTCGGCCACTTTCCCATTTTTGTTCGGGGGTTAGGCTTCCGCCATAATCATAAAATAGCCCCAGAACACCTACTTTTTTAATATAACGGCGGTATTCCAGATTAATCGCAGCCAAGCGATTTCCAAGCGGTTCATTCCAATCGCCGCGAAGATAGTTATCCAGATCATACCCGGGAGTTAGGGACGGCGATTGCTTGGCATATCCTAAAGTCGTGGTGAACGCCAAAGATTGATAAATGATTGGTACTTGAAGAGTATAGGAGTGGTAGGAATCCTCTGCTTGTTTGGTCTCGCCGAAGGTTGAATAAAGGTTAAAAGATAGTGATTTTTGCCGGATAAAGGCATCTTGAGGATCGGTATAATGCGAAGGACTACCAAATAAGAATCTTTTAAAATAACCGATAAAAAGATAATCGGTTTCTATTCGATGATCGTACTTACGGCCGACTTCACCGCTAAAGATAGTAATATTTAAACCTTGATCTTCATATTTGGCGCGTCCACCGGAAGAATCTCCGGTCAGGGATAAATCGTCCAAAACAAGGTAAATCTCAGCTTCGGTTCCTTTTTGGTACCCATACCCTATCAGTTGGGAACCGTTAAATTTATAGTCGGCTGTAAGATGAAAAAATTCGTTGGTATAATTGTCGATCATTAGATAAAAAAGTCTTGTATCCAGCCAATCACCATAATTTAAAGGCGCTTCGCTATTTCAAGTGGGTAAGCGCATTTCCATAAAGTAACTTTTAAGGGAACTCATTATCTTGTATAATCATCTTATCTCAATAAATAAGGAGAAGATGATCACATTGATAAATCATGAAG
>JAAYEK010000098.1 GCA_012728785.1 Bacillota bacterium
CCAACCGACGACCGGATCAAATCCCTCATGTTGATCATCCCAAAAAGCTAATGTTTTGGCGTTATTATCATTAGTATGGGATATCGTCTGAAACTTTCGGACACTCTTATTGGAACTACGTTTCGAAGCGTTATCACTGGTTGCGTTACAGTAAGGACAGACATTGCCATGTTTTCTAGCGCTGTACATATGACCATTTTCACAACGTATTAAATTCATGATTTTCTCGCCTCCGTTAATATTTTTATACTTTAGACTTCTTTGTTATTTAACCAAAATTTTAGTATTGGCGATATAAATGATATCCCCGGAATGGATTGGATACGGTTTATCCGCTTCCAATTTAAAACGGGAATTTTCATTGCGCCGTTTAAGACCGCTACCGTTAGTTGAGCCGATATCTTCAACAAACCAATTTTCTCCGGAACAATTTAAGACCGCATGTTGTTTGCTGATAAGCGAGGCATATTCAACATCCGACAGATCAATATCCACTTCCGCCACGGAGCTGCCTTTTCCGATTACAAACGATGTTTTATTACCGACATCCCAATCTCTTAAATTTTTGCCATCTTCCCCTTTTAAAATTAATTTGGTTATTCCGCTATTACGGTTTTCATATCTAATTACAAAGTAAGATATCCGTACCATCCAACCTAACAACGCCACAGCGCCGATAATAATCCCGGCCATCTTCAAGTTGGGATTCTTATTGACGAAAAAGATATAATATCCGGCGGCAAGCGCCAATACAGCAATGAGTAAATTAATCATCAAAATCATGTCTTTATTCCTACTGTTTGTATAACCTTCAATCTTTTTGATGTAAATATAACGTTTAATATGTCTGGGTAAATTGATAACCGCTAAAATCTTATCTATGACCAACACCTCCTAATCTTTATAAAACCATTATTATTTAGTCCCAAAGTATCGCCGAAAAAATTCCGAAGTATCTAAAGGACCTTTCTTATCCGCGCTGCTTTTTTTAATCGATACTTCTTTCATTTTGGGATTGAAACCAAAAAAATCTTCAAAATTACGTTCAAAATTGCGCGGATTAAAAGGCGTACCCTCCCCTGGAGCAGCGGTTGCGGATCTGCTTGTCCCGCCGTCACGACCTTGTTGGCCGTAGCCGTTTAACTTGGCGTCGTATTCCGCTTTAAGCGAAGGATCACTCAAGATCCGATACGCTTCATTAATCTTTTTGAACCTTGCTTCCGCCTGATGATCGCCGGGGTTCACATCGGGATGATACTTACGCGCTAATTTACGGTAACTTTTCTTAATCTCATCCAAGGAAGCGTTCTTGCCAATCTCCAGGGTTTCATAATGGTTGTCCAAATTCATCCATCCAGTCTAAATTTTTTGATTGTTACAAATCGTGCCATATATTGATAATACTCTAATAGTCCCCAAAGTCAGACTCTCCCGCCTTGGAACTTCAGTTTGCTATTGGGTATACTAGAGTGCATTTGTCAAGGCAAATATCACTTTAATTTCTCAACCTAATTGGTATCTAATTTGATTTCAGTTTCTTCTCATATTATGTATTATGGCTGGTACTCTTTTAAGACATCGCCCTGAGAATTGATGACCACATTTTTTCCTTCCCTAACCACTACCGCGGTACCATTTTCATCGAATAACCTAATCAAGTTTTCGTAAAGGTATGGAATTTGTAAGTCCCCTTGTTTATTAATGAACCCAACCTCTGCAGTTTTGATGAATTCCAGCTCCTCATGTTTTTCCCAACGCACATTCCTTGCCACTGCCGCCAACCCGTTTTTAAATGGGGAAGCAAATTCAAAACACGCCTTAATAACAACCTGGCCTCTTTCATTAAAAAAGCCAATTCTCCCGTTTTCTTCATATCTGGCCAAACCTTCCGAAAATCTGTCAAAATCATTATTATTTTTGATGAAATAAGGCTTAATTATGAAATTTTCATGATGGTCAATATATATCCAACCTCGTTCAACATCACAAACAGGCGCTATTCCGTATTTTGAAAAAGGTTCTGCAAAAATGTATTTAGCTTCAATAACTACCCGACCCCGAGCATCTTTATAGCCGCTCAGACCATTCTCATCTTCAAATAAAACTAGGCTTTCAGCGGTACATCTTGAAAGACATCCAATTATTATAAATAAGATAATAAGTATTTTTTTCAATCTTCCACCTCCCATAAACAAACATTTTTTAATCCCGGATGTTTAAAATAATCACCCCGTTTAACTCTTGAACCATTCCATAAATCAAAATGTCCTGTAGCATCATCCCAACCGCTTATTTTAAAATAAATAATTCCTCTTCTCCCCTTCAGTTTTTGTTTTGCATCGTTCTTTCCTGTCGTTATATTTGGCTGTCCATATCTTGCTACTAAATATGAATTCATTTCTGTACATTTAAGAATAAATAATCCATTAATTCCAGTTAGATATTTAAATCCTAGTTTAATCGGCCTAATTGGATTAACAGTGCAGTTCAATACATAACAAATTTTAATTACACATGTATTTGGTATTCCTGTATTTGCCCAATTTTTAGTATGCTCGGGAGTCTTATCCGAATCAAGAAATATATATTGAACCGTTCTTTTTACATCCCATAAAGGATAGCTATTCCACATAATCTCAAATCCACTTAAATTGCTCATTTATATCACCTATTTAACTCATCTTTAAATTATCCGTAAGTGTGATCAGGCAAGAAAGTAAAATTTATACAACTAACACAAGATATAACCTAATATCTAACTTTAAAATTAAAAAAGAATCCCTTAATAACGTTAAAATGATTGATCATCATCTGCGATACACTCACCTTCAACCACAACCTGCTCATTTTTACCTTGTTTTTGTTTAATATATATATTAAACCTTCCATATCCACGGGAAGTAAAATATTCTCTATAATCAACTACAAATCCACTAGAAAAAAAACCTTCCGCGCAATTTTTCCTCCAATAATTGTTTCTAAAGTGACTTTTCGATAACACCCAGCTTTAATTGGCGGTATCAATGACCACATTGCCAATTCCCTAATAGCATTTGTGTATACATTATTTTCATCTGTCAGGATCTTACCGATTATTTCAAGTGTGAAAGTTACATCCTCATTATTGAAATCATCAGGAGGACAAGTTACAAAGCATACTGATTCAACAACACCAGGTCCAAGTCTAATGCTATTGTCACTCTCAATACTTAAATTAAAACTCATTAATAGGTTCCTCCTTCATTTATACATTTAAAACGTGCTAAACTATATTTTTGTCTTTTCTATGGATCTATAGCTTATTTATGTCATCAGCAAGAACACTTACAAAACCTTGATACTTCAGTTAGTCAACTGAAATGCCCATCAACGATTACCACCCAATTGGTCACTATTGGAAAACAGATCATGCTCACTGTCTATTGCTTCCTTGTTGGAGGTTAAAATCTTTTATATGGTTAATAAATTCCTCATCATTAGCTTTTAAAGTATAGTTATAAACCAGTTCCTTATCCAAAGCCAACCTTTTGGTAATATATAATTCATCATTTATTACCTTCCATTTTTCATCAAAATGACTTAGAACTGCTTTAACATTTTCAATTTTGACTTTCAATCCCGGAGCATCTTCATATTTAGAATTCGGATCTTTTAGAACAACCGGAATAAATTTTACGAATTCGGCTTCATTGGCTTCATTGGTAAAGCCATTCATTAACTTCTTTGAAAACCATTTCTTTTCACATAAATCTCTCCACCCTGAAGCTTCCACTCAACCTTATGATCGTTCAAAACACGCTTCAGATTCTTTTTGTGTTCTACGGTATTTAACTCAGGCGCTTTCTTATAGCCATATCCATAATGAGTAATCGGTGTGTACTTTACATAACTGTTGATATAAATAATACATGTGCCAATACCTAAAAAGAGAAAGGTCACAATTTGATCCCTCTAGTTCCACTTTATCTGGGAATCATCATTATCAAAACTCGTATCTAACCTATGGTCCTATTTACATGCCAATCGATATTCTCTTGCTTTTCCGTAAGTCTACAACCTTTTCCAGGCTGCAGCAGAAATATTTAAAACCTTAGAATTCCAGTTTGTCAACTAATATTCCGGACTAATTTTGTCAATTTAGGCAAATATCACTTTAATTTTTCAACATATTCTTCATCATTAGCATCTACTATATAGTTATGGACCATCTCTTTATCCAAAGCCAATTTTTTTGTAATAAACAATTCACCATTCTTCATTTTCCATTTTTCATGATTGAAATTTAAAACTAATTTCAAATTATCCAAGTTAACATTTAATGTTTGGTCTTCCACATAACCAACATTAGGATCTTTAAGAATGAATGGAATAAACTTGACATATTCAGCTTCATTGGCTTTATTTGTAAAATTATTAATCGCCATTTTATTCATAACCCACTTTCTTTGGATATAAATCTCTCCATCCTGAAGTTTCCACTCAACCTTATTATCATTTAAAACCTTTGCTAAATTCTTTTTGTGTTCCGCCGTATTTATCTCAGGCTCTTTTAAATAGTCATATCCACAATGGGTAATCGGTATATATTTTGCATAACTGTTAATATAGATAACATAGATAACAATCCCTAAAGAAATAAAGGTTCCAATTATGATAATCTTCTTGACCATAATTTGATCCTCCAGTTCCAGCTTATCTGGGAATCGCCTATATCAAAACTCGTATCTAATATATGTTTCCATTGACATGCCAATCATATATCAGTTATCGCCTCAACACTATTCGCCACAATATTTTCCATTCAACTTCACCCTCCGAAAACAATAAATCCAATGGTTTTCTCATTGCCATAAACTACATCCGATTTCCAACCAAAGTGTTACATGCCATCACAGCGCCACGCACTGATAAAAAGGCAGATTAACTGCCTTTTTATCAGTTAGACGCTTTGATAATTCCTTTTTCCAGTAGGGTATTACCCTTCGGCAGCGTACCCGCCTTCAATGTTGACGTATTCGATCTTGTCTTTCTTCTGTCTGACCAACAAAGTGAAGGTACCTACACCCTCATCGGCGCCGAAGTCCTCCGTATAATCGACCACGAAGGCGTTGGGGAAATAAACTTTCCGCACAACTTGTCCGGCAATGAGTACTTCCAGGGTGACCTTTCGGTAACTCTCCGCTTTAACTGCGGGTACCAACGACCATAAAGCCAGTTTCAAGGTATCGTCCGCTTGGTCCCCGTCGGTTGCCGTAATGATTCGACCGACAATTTTAAGCTCGGACCCTACGTCGGTGGAACGAGCGTTGGAATCATCCGGGGTATCGGTCTTGTAAACCGCAGTGATAATATTATCCTGCCCCAGCTCGATAGCTTCGCCACCTTCAATCTTTAAATTAAATGCCATTTTTCCTTCCTCCTAACATTTTTTTATATTAATACCGCTTTGCGGCATTAATTCAATATTGATATCTGAGTTGTAACTTTTTTTAATTGTTAATAGAAGTCCCAAAATGATCAATTTTTAACAGTTAAAAGCTAAAAAAATCCCCTTCTTCACTTAATAAAGAAGGATGGCTAGGGCTGTAAAACAACCCTCGCCCGGATAAAAAATGGACCGGCCTTAACTTGCCGCTGTTGCCGCCGTGCTCTTGGTGATCGAAACTTCAAGATTTTTAGGACTACCGTTAAATATTAAATTGATATGACAGATATTTTCTTCCTCATCAATAGAAAATCCAATATCGTCCCCAGGCTGAATAATGGAATTAATAAACCCGCTGGCTTCGACCCATCTTCTTTTTTGGCTCTCGGGATGGTTGCTGAAAAACTTGATTATCTTATCTTGTTTAAAGTCACTGGTATCGTAACGTAATACCCGTTCCACAAACGTGCTGACCAAAGTCTTATACAACGGTTCATAGCCGTCATTCTCGGTCACCGCAAGGGTTCTTGCCTTATAAACCGTTATCCGCTTCACATCTTTTCCCTTTAAAGCCGCATTCTCGGAAGAAAAGATAAACCCGAAATTACTTTTATTGATAATATCCTTAATCCGGTTGGTAAATCCGGTTATCTCTTTGCCCATGGTAGTTACAACCCGCAGATTGTTATCGCCGGATTCAATATCAAATCTAACCCCTGGTAGGCCTTTGTGGGCATTCCTAAAAATCTCCCGCATAAACATGGGGCATTGATACGCCGCCACCAAACCCGCAGCGACATAAGCCGCGTCAACATACACGCCTTCAATCCATAATTTCAAGATATCTTCTTTTTCCTTGGAAAGCTGAACGCCGGCATCAGTATGCAACATCTTGGCATCAATCACGACACCCGATTTTTCCCGGGGAATAATCGTAAAATTTGGCATGCAGGGAACGGCAAATTCGCTATAAGACTGTCGCGCCAGTACCTCGCATTTTTCAATGAAACGGTCGATCCCGGTAGTGGCTATGCTGTTAAAGGTTGTATCATCAGTCGCCTGGAAGTTGAAAAATACCTGAATCTTATACTTTTCCAAAATCTGCAGGAGCATACTCAAGGACTCAATCGTATTTCCTTCTTCATATTCAACCTGCTCATTTCCTTTAAACCTTTCCCGCCTAACTCGGACGCGATTAACAGCTTCCATTTCAATTGCCGGGACAATCCCCAACCAAAGGGTTTCCGAAAAATCATTTTTATTGTTGACTGTATTCAAATAGGTTTCAAATTTAGGCACATTATTGGATTTCATAATCAGATCCAGTTTACAATTGGTAACCAGTAACGCCGGGCGCATACCCCTACTTTTAGTGGCGTATTGGTCAAAATACATTTTAACCCCTAAAATATTCTCAATTAACGGTTTCGCTGTTTTTACAAAATCATCTTTGGCGCTTTTGTAAAACTCCAAATAGTAGTTGTAATTTTCAACTTCCCTGGCAACATCGATCTCCGTCGTAACGATCGGCAATGGACAAAAAGTCCTTACCACCAAATCTTTCACATATGTTGCGGGGTTTTCCGTAATTTCCTCATAGTCTTCCTCGAATGCTTTAATTAAATTGCTGTTACGCTGTTCCTCAACGACCATTAAATCCGTAGTGTTTTCATTGCGGGGCGCTTCAATGATTTTTAACTCGCCATGTTCGCCCATGGTCAATAAACCGATCTTAATATTCTCCGCTTTCTTTTTGGAGTTTTGAGACCGGCCGTACAATAAGCGGGTCTTAATATCTTCAATTGCTAAAGGTAACATTGCCAGAACATTATTATAATTTTGACTGGCCTCTTCGAACTTGTAATTTAGCTTATCGGCCAAATCTAATTTAACCGGATCCCCTTCCTCAAGGGCTTCATGTTTTTGATATAAATAGTGAATTTCTTTACGGACTTGTTTGATATCGTCCATGATCTTCTTTGGTGAAATCATATCCAATACTTTTTCGAATTTAAAATCAACATTCTTAATTCCCTGGCTTTTTTTAGTATCTATTAACGTGACCAACATCTTAACAAAGTCATTGTTTTGATCAAGCCTGATTTCCGAGATGCACTCCTCAGGTACACCCTCCGGTTTTTCCAGGGTATACACGACTCTTTGGTTAGTAGCGTTATAAAAGGAATAAACAATAGCCGGGAATTTTTCGAGAAACTCATCGAAATTTCTCACCAACAGGTGCTCATTGATCTCCCGAATCTGTTGGTCATTTAAACTTTCTACGCCCTTGACATCTCCAACCATAGTTAGGAGATCAAGTTTTTGAGGGTTAAACTCTTCAAAAAGAATGGTACGGTTAGTTTGTTGGATAATATCCATCTGTAAGCCTCCTTTATTTGATTGCATAATATTAAATTTACCAGCGAATTCATAATTATATCGAGTTCGCCCACTAAATGACCCTCTCTTAAATCATCTTAGGTATGGGTATTAACTTTTATAATTATGATACTCACTTGGATTAAACAAATAATAACCGGTCTGCTTAAGTTTTAACCTGAAATACTCCAGATAAATAAATGCCTTGAAAAAACTTAGCGATGCAAAGCGTTTTTTATAATTAACCGCAAGATTTTTCATTATGACACCGGATAATAATAGAGAGATCGTCCGGTTGTTCTTCCAGATATCCTCCATCCGATCTTCAATGATCCTTTCGGTGACATTCACCGGTACTTTACCACATAAATAATAGTATAGAGTCGCCGCCAAGCTATATATATCGGAATACTTTCCTTGTTTGGAGCAATTCGAGTAAAATTCCAACGGAGAAAAACCAGGCGTAACAAAGATATCCTTAATTTGTTTCTCCTGAAAACGGATGGCTGACCCAAAATCAATAATCACCGGTTGAATTTTAGAACTGATGATAATGTTATTAGGCTTGATGTCCCGGTGGATAATCCCTTGTTTATGCAAGTCATCAATGGCGTTGAGCAAAGGGATAAAAATATCTCTAAAAAAATTGGTGATTGTAATGTTTTTTTCATTGACCATATAACGGTCAAGAGTATGGCCCTTGTAATATCTGGTGACAATATAGCCGGTATTGTTCTCGCTAAAATCATCCAAATACTCAACTACGTTTTGATGGCGGACTAATCTTAAAATAGCTGCTTCTTGTTGAAACAAATCTCTTTTTTTGGAATATGTTTCGGTTTGGGATGCATATTTACAGACTACAGTTTGATGATTTAAATCTCTTAAGACCATTTTTCGAGGAAAAAATTCCTTAATCACGCATACTTGCCGCTTTATCTTATCAAACCCCAAATATACAATGGTCAAATCACTGATCGCTATTTTGCGCCTTATTACATAAGTTTTTTTTAAAGCTAAGCCTTTAGGCAATCCGATATCATTCATTTTAAAACTAATACTCCCGCCAACTCCGTAAATTAAGAAAATTATGTATCGCTCATAACAATATATCCCCATTAGACCGTTCTATGGCTTATCTGTATTTATAATATTTACCATAAATATTAAATGTCCTTTCATATATGTAACATATAATTAATTTTTTTACAATAGTGACTAATCCTTTATTAATAGTAATTTCTTAAATATTTCCCCAGCTCATGGCTTTAAAAGAAATTTTTAAGGAAATGACTACCTTATGGTTCCCCTCACGGGAATTGTATATTTGCCATTAATTAAAAAAATCCTTCCTCATTATGTAACAAAATTTATTTTTTTTACAGCAACCCCTGATTATTGATTACCAGTTATTTTTTTAATATCTTTCCTGCTCAAGTAGGAAAAATTTACCTAAACCGCCAGCGATCAAAGATTTGCTTTTTTCTACTTTCAACCTTTGAAACTCTAATAATCACCAGCATTTCCTCCTTTTAAGCAAACTTTAATATTTCAACATAAAAAATTTCATTACCCTATTGCAATATTGGTATTATATTTGGTAAAATTAGGTCTAAATTCTAATATGTTTAATCGAATCCTTATTTTTCATTGGAAAACCCCAGCTTAATAACCATTTTTTATACAATATCCCAGCAACCAATGACCAAATGGCAATATCGGCTGCTCTTATGAAGAAAATATTAAATACAAACTGAATTAGAGGTGATTATTTTGGCTTTTGATGAAGAATTATTAGACCAGATGAATCGATTGGAGATGGAAAAAGAAGCTTCTGCCCGTAAAGAAGCTTGGGAAAAGCAAGCCCTAGCAGGAGTCCTAGCCGGATCCTTATTGGTAGACGGCACAAGACTTGAGTTTCACTGGGAAAGTTTAATTGAAGACAAGGTAAGTATCATGATTCCTAATGCTTTTAAGGAGATGAATCCGGAGATGGCGGCATTAAAATATCCGTCAGACCACCGGCCGAACCCAATTTTCAGCAATGACCGCGGTTCGATTACCTTAGGTTTTAATTATACCTGGAGTCAGGTTGACGCGGAAGAGATTGGAACGTTCAAAGATATTCTACTGCAAAACTTACAAAGAATGCAGTCTTCCATAACAGTGCTGGAAGATGGGGTAAAAGATGTTAATGGGCAACAAGTCGGGTATTTTGAATTTATCTCTCCAGCCTTGGATAGTGATCTGTATAATTTAATGTTTTTCATAGAATTAGACGGTAGAGCGTTGCTTTGCGCTTTAAATTGTCTTGAAAACGATATGGAACAATGGCAACCGATTGCCAAAGGAATTATGGAATCAATCCGTATTGAAACCGGTGGAACAAATTTTAGTAATAAGGGGGATTATGTATGAACGCTTCAGTAGCCACCTATCATGATCTTGAGATCAAACCTTTTCAGCTTACTGAGTTATTTGAATTGAAGATTATCAAACGTTTAAATGAGCATACCCGTTTGAGCTTTACCGGAGTGATTCCCGCTGATCAGAAAGAAAAATATATCAATGAGACTGAAAGCGATACTAAAGTGGAGGTCAATCAGAAGGATAATTCCGGCAAAAGTCGGCCGCTTTTTAAAGGGGTGGTTACCCAGGTTCAAGTCAAAACGGTTCGGGATATCTATTATCTTCAGGTAGAGGCGGTCTCAGCCACTTATAATCTGGATATTCAAGTGAAAAGCCGTTCCTTTCAAAACATCAATCAAGGTTATACGGATCTGATCAATCAAGTGATCGCCGATTATCCCGGGGCCGGTGTTAATGATAGCGTCTCCGACAACGCTAAGACCAATCAGTTAATCATGCAATACCTGGAGACGGATTGGCAATTTATCAAACATTTGGCCGGACATTTCTTTGCCCCGCTCATTCCAGCCAGCACTTTCGCCGAACCCAAGTTTTATTTCGGCCTACCGGATGGGGATGCCAAAGGGGATTTGGATAACTATCATTATAGTGTCAAAAAGAAGCTTGGCGATTATCGAAATTCATCGGAAAATTACAATCAAGATCTCCAAGAAACGGATTTCGTCTTTTACGAATTGGAAACCGACCAAGTCTTTGAACTCGGCGATCTAATCACCTTTAAAAAGCGCAAGCTCTATGTCTATGAGGCAACCACCCTGACGCGGCAAGGTATTCTAAAGCACAATTACTTACTGGCGCCCCAAGGCGGCTTGAGCCGGAACCCGATTCATAACCCTCATTTAATTGGGGCTTCGGTCCAAGGGCAGGTGCTTGAAGTATCAAAAGATAAAGTCCGGGTCCATTTGGAGATCGACCCCGAACAAACAGTGGAAGAAGCTTACTGGTTCCCCTACTCTTCGGCTTATACCGCCGAAGGTAACAGCGGCTGGTATTGTATGCCGGAGATTGGTGACTTTGTCCAAGTTTATTTTCCGGATCAAGAAGAAACAAATGCTATCGCCACCGGTTCGGTCCGCAAAGATACCGATGATAGCGACAACAATAAAGTGAGCAATCCGGATATCAAATACTTCCGGACTAAATCCGGAAAAGAGTTGATGTTGGCGCCGAAGGAGATATTGTTCAGCGCCAAAGATGGCGAGATCTTTATTAAAATGAATGACGACAATGGAATCCAGATTTATAGTAAGCGAGAAATAAAACTAATTTCCAAAGAAGATCTGAGTATCGAGAGTCATAAAAAAGTGGTGGTCTCCGCGAAAGAAGCGATTAATCTGACTTGTAAAGCCAGTAATATCAAAATGGACGGCGCAACCACCATCAAGGGCTCAAAGGTCAAAACGAATTAAGATACTTAGTGGAAAGGAACTGCATATCGTGAAGGAGACGGCATTTGAACATTTTCAAAGGACCTATGTCAATGAAGTCAGCCGGGCGAAACTAACGGATTTAGAAGATTTTTACCGACAACACCGGGATGAATTGGCGCCGGAATTCCTTGAGTCATTGCGCCGGATTTGTCTACGGACCGGAGCAATGCAATCTAGTGGGGAAAAAACGAAAATCGCCTATATTCATTATGCCATGTTACGTACCGTCCTGCGAGAAAAGTCGCACCTTTGGCGGGTTGATGCCTATGATAACTCCTGGTACCTAGACCGGCGAGAATGCGAGACATATTATGACGCCGGCTGGGCCTTTAAGTTTTTAGATGCCTTCGAAACCGAGCTGGAGCCCTATCTTAAACGTTATCTCAATCGGATCGGGAAAGCGGATTTGGAACGGTTGAAAATGCGCGAAGCAACCAAGTATCAATTTTATGTGATAGCTCTGGCCAGATATGCGCTGAAACAGGCGTCTGCTTTAAAAGAACTTCATGAAATCGCGAAAGAAACCTTATTTGAAATTAGGGTTGGAGAATATTTTGACATCAGTGAAACGGTCTATAAAGAAGACCTACGCCCAAAAGACCCGCAGGAGATCAAAATGTGGTTGGAAAAAAAGGAGCCCAATCAGTACTCTTATGAAGTCTTTCGTAGCTTGGATCTTTCTAACGGAGATTACGAAGGTAACGATTTGCGCTATGCCGATTTCAACGGCGCAAATCTCTCCCGAAGCAATCTGCGGAAAACGATGCTTTTAGAAACTAAGTTAACCGGAGCTACTCTAGAAGAGACTGATTTCAGTTTGGCGGATATTTTTGCAGCTGATTTTAAAGGTTGTCAACTACAGGGCGCGCGGTTTTACGAAGCTAACGGCGGTAATAGTTTAAAGGAAACCTCCGCTGGGCTGCTGTTTAGGTTTGACGGAGTTGATTTTCGCGGCGCTAATCTGGAAGGAGCGGATTTTGAAGGCGCCGACTTGAACGGAGCCGATTTTACCGGTGCTAACTTAACCGGAGTAAATTTTGAAGAGGCGGAACTTCGGGGAGCGGTCTTTTCCAAAGAAACTAAAGACAACTTGGTTCTAGATGAGGAACAACGACAGGCCGTGATTTGGAGGTAAAACAAATGGAGTATTTCATTCTGGGACAAGATTTACGTTATACCAATGCCGTGGAGCCCAAGGATGATCTGGGTTTATTTCGAAGAATTCCGTTTCAGATCGATCAGGAGCTAGCTTCGCCTCCTATGGATGATGAACCGGTCCAATTGTATATTAAAGAAAACCAAGACCCGCGCTATTTAGACTTTATTGAGCGTCCGGCAGTATTGGTATCGGATCGGCTCAAGCAAATTCTGGCAAAATATGAGCCCCGGCTCTTTTTTAAGCCGGTGATCTTAGCAGACCGAAAACGGTTGCATCAGGCAGTCTATTGGTGGATGCGGTTGAGTCCGACGGACTGTTTATCGGAGAATAGTCTGTTTAATAAAAATGGAACTATCAAGCAGTTAGTACTTGACCGAAATAAAGCAGCCGGTTTAAAGGTATTCCGGGTCGCCGGACTCATGGAAGAGTATGTGCTGGTTCGGTTGGATGTGGCGGAAAGTCTGTTGCGGAGAGATTTTTGCGGAATCCAGTTCAAAAGAGTGGCGGTAGCTTAATAAATATCTAAATGGGGTGATCGTTATAAAACCGGAAGTTATGAACGGCGGCGGTTCGGAACAAAGCTATGTGGTGAAAGGGGCTACCTTAAAGTGCAGTCAGGGAGATAAGGAGAGTAAACTAAACCCCACGGACCATAGTGTTTTCATCAAGAATAAACCGCAAGCCAATATTATGGATTTTAAACCGAATCAAAATATTAAACCCTTTGGTAAATGCAAGAGTTTGGCCAATCCTACCGTAGCGGCGGCAACTGCCGCTAATAAAGGACGCTTAAAAAAAATGCCTTGCATTCCCATGGTAACAATGCCTTGGCTTAACGGTAAGAACGACACAACTATTGATAATGCGCCGGCATTGCTTAATAAATCTACTACTATGTGCATGTGGTGTGGGAAGATCAGCATTAAGGAAGATGGGCAATAAGATTCGTCATAGATGGGATACCCGTAATCGTTTTTTATTGAAGGAGGCCATAACATTGGAAGCAGCCGAAACAGCTATCGGATATGATTCGATCAATGTCAGATCCCCTTATCCGATCCTTAACATTCAAGATTTACAAATAACTCGAAAAGTTAATCAACATGGAAAACTATACTGCACCGGCCTGATCGACTCCGATCATGCTGAAGACCTGGTTGAAAATACCGGGTCTCATGAAGCCATTGAAATAGTCCGGAAAACTGAAGACGGCGCTTGCCAAACCCTCTTTCAAGGTGTAATTACCGAAGTTGGGATCAAAACCGTACGTGGGAACTACTACATCACCATCGAAGCCTTATCCTACACCTTTGACCTGGACGTGAAACTTCAGTCCGCTTCCTTTCAAAACCTTCAGTTAACCTACACCCAACTGATTGATAAAGTCCTGGAAGGCTTTAAAGGAGCGGATTGCAACGATCAAGTCACCAACGGAGCCAATCTCGATGAACTAATCATCCGTTACCAAGAGACTGCCTGGGATTTTTTAAAACGGATCGCTTCCCGGTTCGGAACGGTTTTAATCCCCGACAGCACCCAGGCAGGGCCTAAGTTTTGGATGGGACTACCTCCGGGTAAAGAACGGGCCGTCAATGATTTTCACTACACTGTCGTCAAAGATCGGGACCGTTATCTAAATGCCAGTAGCAACTATGATTCGGAACTAAACGAGATCGACTTCATCGGATACCAAGTGGAAAGCATCAGTTATTTGGATATCGGAGACTATGTCACCTTTCAAAAGAAAAAACTACGGGTGGCCCAATCCACAGCGGTGATGAAACAAGGGATCCTCACCTTCAACTATACCCTGACCCTGGACACGGGCGTCCGTCAAAATTTGATCCTTAATGAGAAACTAAGCGGTATGTCCCTCCCGGGAAAAGTCATCGACCGGGAGAAAGACACCATCAAAGTCCATCTCGACATCGATCAAAAACAACCCAAAGAGGAAGCCTTCCCGCTACCCTACTTCAGCCGCTATACCGCAGAAGGCCACAGTGGTTGGTACTGCCTACCGGAGAACGGCGACAACGTCCGGGTCTACTTCCCCAATGCCAAGGAAACCGGGGCCATGGTAATCAACTCCCTTCGGCAAGACAGCGAAACCAATGAAAAGATCGCCAACCCGAACATCAAATATTTCGGCAACACCTTCGGTAAAGAATTGATCCTATCCGACGGCGCCGTCACCCTCTCCTCCAGCGGAGAAGCCTTCCGACTCAGTCTCAACCTGGATTCGGAGAAAGGGATTCTCATCAAAAGCGATCAAGAACTGAACCTTCAATCAGCCAATGATATCGTTTTCAACAGCAACCGTAAATTCGACCTCAAAGCCAAAGACGGGGTCTACCTCCACTGTAAATCGAGCAGTATCATCTTAGACGGTAAAACCGACATTCAAGGCAACAGGGTCATCATCCAAAAAGCCACCGGGTCCCAAGGAGCGCAAGTGGAACCAGAAGCAGCCACTGACAAAACCGAAGCAAAACAAGAAAGCAACTGGAATCCTTTGGATATGCTCCAATTGGGTTTGGACATTGCCGGATTCATCCCGGTAGTCGGCGCAGTCTTTGACGTAGTAAACGCCGGAATCTACGCAGCCCGGGGAGACTACGCCAGCGCCGCCTTGAGCGCAGTAGCCGCCATCCCCGGAATTGGAGACTGCGCCGCCGCTGCAAAAGTCGGATTTAAAGCTGCCAAAACAGTCAGTTCGACCTCTAAAGCCTTGAAAGTCGGTATGAAAGCCGCTAAAGCAGCCTCAGCAGCCAAAGCCGTCGGTTCCACTTCCAAAATTGGAAAAATAGCCAAAACGGGAATGATGGGCTATGGAGCAATAGGAGCCGCTCAAGGATTAGGCAGCGCCTATGAAAAAGCCCAAGCAGGCGACTGGGTCAATGCCGCCCGGGATGCTCTACCGGCCATAGCGTTAACGGTTGGGTTAGGCAAATCCTTGACTAAGTCACGGAAGATCAAAAGCGGTTTTGTGCAAATGGAAAACCCTAAAAACGACAGCTATCAGGTTAAAAATGATAAACCGAAGCGATCGAAGAACCGTAATCAACAACCGGGAACAATCATCGCCAATTCTAGTAAAGGCGATCCGGTTGACGCAGTTGTCGGTGAAGTAACCCTTGATCAAACAGACTTTACCATACCCGGCCGATTCCCCATCACCTGGAAACGGCATTACGGTTCCCAAAACTCACGGATCGGCGCTACCGGTCGGGGCTGGGAGAGCTTTGCCGATATCCGCTTGGAACTAAAAGACCAAGGGGAAGTGGTTTTTTACGATGGGACCGCTGCTCCCTTCCACTTTGAAAAATTGCCCGATCTGAAAGCCATTAGAGAACCCATCGACGGCGGCCTGTTACAAAAAGAAGGTCAATCATATACCGTCCGGCTTAAGGGAGGCTTAACCTACTATTTCCCAATCCCCGCCAAACCCCTTACCGAAATCCCGGTGGAATCCATCAAGGACCCTTCCGGCAATACCCTACTGTTTCTTAGAGACCACAACGGCTTACAGGAGATCCGGGAAGAAGGTTCGGATCGTAGTCTCAAAATGCTTTCCAAAAATGGCCGGATCGAAAAAGTATACCTGGCCCAAATCTTCCGGGATTCCCTCCTGTTGGCCCAGTATGAATACGACCAAAACCACAACTTAACCACCGTCTTTGACGGGATGAGAAACCCTTACCATTTCCGGTACCGGGATAACCTGTTAGTCCAACATACCAACCGCAACCGGCTCTCCTTCTATTACGAATATGATAAATACACCTCGGAGGGAAAATGCATCCACAGCTGGGGCGATGATGGGCTGTACGACTACAAATTCGTCTACAATGAAACTCGGCGGACCACGACCTTCACCGACTCCCTAGGCCAGGTTGGAAAACTGGTCTATGACGACCGTTATTTAATCACCCAAGAAATTGACCCTTTAGGCGGGGTAACCAACTATGAATACGATGACGCGGGACGGACCACCGCTGTGGTGGACCCGGAAGGCCGCCGCACCGAGTACCTTTACGACAAACGGGGCAATTTAATCGAACTCACCCGCCCCGACGGTAAAAGCAGCGCCATCGAATACAATCAAGCCGACCGGCCGGTGCAGATCACCGATCCGGACGGCGCTATCCGCCGGCAAGAATGGAATGAACAAGGCCTGCTCTTCGAAGAAGCCGGCCCCATGGGAGCAAAGTCCCACTATGAGTATGACCAATATGGCCAACCGGTAGCTTTCATCGATCCTTCAGGGGCCCGAACTGAGCTTGCCTTCGATAATTTAGGTAATCTCGCCGAAATCACCGACCCTTTGGGAAAGGCCACTAAATTTAAGTATAATCCCTTAGGCCAAGTCATAACCAAAACCGACCCGCTGGGCCGGGAGACGGAATACCTTTACGACAACAAAGGCCGTCTCGTCAAAGTCATCGACCCCAATAAAAATCAAATCTCTTGCGTCTACGACCCGG
>JAAYEK010000099.1 GCA_012728785.1 Bacillota bacterium
AGCTACCTCGGGGATAACAGGCTTATCTCCCCCAAGAGTCCACATCGACGGGGAGGTTTGGCACCTCGATGTCGGCTCGTCGCATCCTGGGGCTGTAGTAGGTCCCAAGGGTTTGGCTGTTCGCCAATTAAAGCGGTACGCGAGCTGGGTTCAGAACGTCGTGAGACAGTTCGGTCCCTATCTACCGCGGGCGCAGGAGATTTGAGAGGCTCTGTCCTTAGTACGAGAGGACCGGGATGGACGCACCGCTAGTGTCCCAGTTGTTCCGCCAGGGGCATGGCTGGATAGCTATGTGCGGATCGGATAAGCGCTGAAGGCATCTAAGCGCGAAACCGACCTCAAGATGAGATCTCCCATAGGGTTAACCTAGTAAGACTCCTTGTAAGAACACGAGGTTGATAGGCCGGAAGTGGAAGCGCAGTAATGTGTTGCTAGCTGACCGGTACTAATCAGTCGAGGGCTTGACCTTATAGCACATGCTTTAGCATGTGCGAGGTGAGAAGTGGGAAGTGAGAGGTGAGATAACACCTTAATACCTTGCTACTTCGAGCATCGGTTCTTGGTATGAAAAATATCTTCCTATGTAGTTTTCAGGGCGCAAGATGTGATTTTGGGTAAAGGGAAATTATTTATATTCCCACCTCCCACTTCTCACATCCCACATCCCAATATGTTTCCTGGTGACAATGGCGAGGGGGAACCACCCGTTCCCATCCCGAACACGGCAGTTAAGCCCCTCAGCGCTGATGGTACTTGTCGGGCAACCGGCTGGGAGAGTAGGACGTTGCCAGGATTAATTTTAAAACAAAGACTTCGAGTAATCGAGGTCTTTGTGCATTTATGCGCCGGATTCCGGCAGGGAGAAGTAGGCTCGGCTAATGTCCATCCTTGGACGCCTCGCCCTAGGGCCGTCCGGGCCCCGTGAGACGTTGCCAGGATCATATTTATAACGAAAGTCTTGAGTAATCAAGGCTTTTGTGCTTTTGAGGTCTGCTTTAGCCTGTAAACGAGGAGATTCCCAGCATCAAAAGACAACGAATCCAAGAAAATTATATTGAAATACCTAATACTATCCGGTTGCTGAATAAGAATGAAATCCCGTTCAAGTTGTTAGTTAACGAATTTTCCCGTTTGAAAAAAGAAGAGTAGCTTCAAGAATTGTCATACCCTGAAAAAATATATCATTTAATTGAACAAGGTTTATTTTGCAATAGTCCCTGTTTTAGCATCTATTAACATTATTCTTCAACTAAACTCATTAATTCTTGAACCATCACTTCTACTTGGTTTTTTGATATTAAGAATTCACTTTTTCCATTTTGGGAGACAGCATAAAAGTCATCATTAAATGGTATAAAACTGATATCAATCTGCTGTTTTGTTCCTTTATTAAGTTTATAAGATAGTTTTAAATCCGGAACGGTACTTTTAGTTTGACCGTGACATTCCGATTCTAAAAGCAAACCGATCAAGCTTTGATAAATTGTCTTAAATAACTGTTCGTCGACGATTTTGGCATCAATCTCATAAGACACTAAAAACTTATCTGAGTCGGATTTGGGGCTTGGGTTTCTTTTACGATTAATATTTAAAGTATGGTTAACTCCCAAACCGGAAACAGAGATCCGGTCGACATCTTCAATATTAACAATAAAAACGAATTTATCAATAAGATCGAAGGGTTTTGTAGCAATAATTGAAAGATTGCTGCGTTTAATCGTAAAAATCGTATTTGAATCGGATTTTTTACAATAGACAAATTCATTATCCATAGGTTTACCTATTAACAAATGAAAGTGGGATTGTTTATCCTTGATCAATATTTCGCTTTGGGGATTTTCCAAACCATAACGGTTTAAATCGGTCGGATTGTCTTCGATAAATTCTTCAGCGTTCATTATTGATACGAAGGATTCGATTATTGACTGGAATTTTTCGGTTGCAACCAATTTAGGCTCTTGATAGGGTTTGGTCATTTCCCAGATACCGATCCCGTAATCGGTTAATTTAGAGGTAATTGGGTTTTGTTTAATTTCAAGAGCAATATTTCCGCTTCGGGATAACTTTAGGTAATTGATTTCTTGGATATTGATCTTGGATAGACTATAATCGCGGAAATCAGACGGGGTTTGTGTAAACTTAGCCCCGTTATACTTTGGGATTGTATAAACCGTTGGGTTTTCTTTTAAGCAAAAATAGTAAGAATTACCTGTAGGTGTGAGGTCACCAAGAAACATAATTTTGGGGTTTTTATCATTTTCAACGGTTACTTCGATAGACATTTTAGGGTCATTAAGTCCATACTGTTCTAAATCCACAGGATTTTCATCAATTATTTGCTCAGCGCGGAGATTTGAAAAGACTTCGGTAAGTTCGACAATTTTGTCTTGTTTATAGGGAAAAGTAAAATTACCGGTCCAAAGTTGCTCGTTTTTTTGAAAATGAAGAATATTGTTATTAGACTTAAGGACTATTTTACGAATTTTTGAACTATCAAGGGTGGTTATGATGGTATCTTTAACAGAAGTCTTGTTCGATCTACTTTCCTCTTGGGGTCGATTTTTTATGAATAAATAAAATGCTAATAAAATTAATATTGCTAAGAAAAGGATTAGCAGGTTTTTGGATTTTTTCATAGATGTCTCCTCCTCATCCAGACAATTAAACCGGACCCAAGAATGGCAAGAGGAATAATTATTACAACCAAACCTGAAAATAAAAGGGTTTGAAAAGAATTAATATTTAAGCGCATTGTTAAGAGGCTTTTGGGCTTAATACCCAAATTAACATTTTGGTCCTGGAGCCAACTGAAACTGTTCACCAAGAGGTTGGCGTTTCCCGGAATGGAATTGATAATTTCCGAGGAAGCGAAGATCGAATTACCGATAACAATTAGTTTGGTTTGTTTTGATTTATCCTCCGTCAATTGGTCGGTAACGGCAACTGCGATATGGAATGGTCCTTGGAGGTCTTTGGCTGATTTTTCAAACGAGGGATCCTCCAAATCTGTCTTACCCCAAGCCGAAGTAGATGTGGCTAATAGAGGTTCGATTATTAGGGAATTTTTTTTAACGTCTAAAATTTGAATGCCTCGTGCGTAGGGGATAATCACCGGTATTTTGTCGGAAATAAGGGATTTTAAAATCTGATGTTCACTCATTTCAGGTTGTATCAATAATGGATTATTTTGGATATAACGAGTACTGTCATCTTCGATAATCATGATTTGTTGCAAGGCTAAGCCATAGCTTTGGAGCAAGTTTTGCAGATTAGAGGGGAGATCCTTTTGTAGATCTATTAGAAAGAGTGCTCGGCCTTGATTTGCCAGGAAATCTCTGATCTTATTGATTTCAACGTTTGTCAAGTCCTGTTGGGGAGTTGTTACCAGCAGAATATCCATATCTTGTGGCAAGGAATCGGTATAAAGATTAACCGGTTTGATTTCATAGTTTTCCGTTTCCAATTGTTTGGTTAATTCCAAAGGCAATGCTGGCTCACCATGGCCTTCAAGGGCATAAATTTTAGGAGTTTTTCCGGTTGACAGAAACATAATGGCGCCCGTGACTCGTTGTTCCACCGCCAAAGAGGTAATATTAGGCTGATAAGGGTTGCTATAGTCGAAGTTGAACAAATCATGGGCTGGAATTACTTTGAATTGTTGCTCGGATGTAATAATTAAACTACCGAAATTAAGACTTTCATTGTCTTTGAGGTAGCGTTTGACTAATCCCGGATTTTTGTCGGGATCGATAGTCTGTAATTTAATTTTTTTGGAATGGTCGGAATATTTTTTTAAAATATCGATAATATCTGTATTTGCTTGACCTGATTTATAGAGGGCGTAAATAGTAAGGTCCTGCTTTAGATGGTCAAGAATTTGATAGGTTTCTTTGGAGAGAGAATAGATTTTATTACGGGATAGATCAACTTTGAAAGGAATTTGTTCGGCCAATAGATTAACCGTCACCAACAGTCCAATCAATAAAATAGTTATTAAAGTGGTATAGCCACCGTATTTAACATTTTTTGTGCCTAACGAACATTTGATTTGATTGATAATCGAATTTAAGTTTAACGACTTCATTTTGCTCCTCCTTAATCCCAACGACGTTTTTCAAGAATTTGGACTGTCAAAAAGATAAAAACAGTGATAAACGATAGATAAAATACAACCGGACTAAGGCTCAAATTCCCTCGAATAAAGGGTTCAAAACGTTTGATTAAGGATAGCCAGTCGATAGCCTTAAGAACTAAGCCGTCATAGATGAATTTATTCATTAAATATCCGGCTGTAATAGAAACAAGACCGACCACTGCGATACTTGTGGTGATGAAGATATTTTTAAGGTTCCGTTGGATTAACAATATTAAAAGGATCAGTAAAAGCGAGACAAAGACGATTCCGGAGGTGACGCCTCCTGGTAAGAGTTGCTGTAAGCTATCCATGACCCAGAAAAAAAGCAAAGCACTGAAAGTGACTACTGCGGCTATTAATTGGTTTTCAGTAAAGGATGATACGAATAGGCCGATGGCGATGAATGAAGATCCTAATAAGAGAAAACCGATATAACCGCCAATAATCTCGGACAGAGAGATTGTTCCGAAAAAACTTAAAATCATCGGGTAAATAAAGGTGATAATTACGGTTAACAATAAAACAGTAACAGCGGCCAGATATTTATCGAGTACGATTTCAGTGACATTCAGCGGACTAGTAAGTAATAACTGATCAGTTTTTTGCCTTGTTTCATCAGCCAAGAGACGCATAGTCAGGATTGGAACCAGAATCATGAAGACAAAGGTAATAGTCCCCAACATGCCGTTATAATTTGGATTGGCCGGAAATAGGTTTTCGGCTGCAAAAAAGAAACCGGAAATCAAAAGAAAAAAACCCATGAAGATATAGCCGACCGGTGTTAAAAAATAAGTCCTCAATTCCTTTTTGATGATTGCAATCATTATGAAACCTCCTCTATGGGCTCTTCTTCGGTGGTAACATGCAGAAAGATATCTTCCAACGTCAGGTCAAGAGAACGCATCATTAAGATGGGATAGTTTGCTTGGCTTAGGGTTGAGAAGATCGGCCGCCGTAGATCAATATCACCTTCGGCTGTAATCAGAATGTCAATGGTATTTGGTTCCTTGACGCCTTGGGCTAAAAGTTCCTTAACACCGGTGAGTTTACTCAATATATTAATGACTTGGTCTTTGGGGCCGGCCACTCTCAGCGCAAGTTTACTGCTGGCAGAAAGACTTTTGCCAAGGTTCTCAGGAGTATCGCCGGCGACTATCTTTCCTTTATTAATGATAATTACCCGCTCGCAGACGGCGCTGACTTCGGTCAAGATATGAGAACTGAGAATAATAGTGTGTTCTTTGCTGAGTTCTTTGATGAGATTTCGGATTTCTATAATCTGTTTCGGGTCCAAGCCAACGGTAGGTTCATCGAGGATGAGAATTTGAGGGTTTCCAATTAGAGCTTGGGCAAGACCGATCCTTTGCTTATAACCTTTGGAAAGATTTTTGATCAATCGGTCCCAAACATCACTGATTTTAACCAGATCGACAATTTTTTCAAAACACTCATCTTTCTCGGCTTTGGAGACAGATTTAATATCCCCAACAAACCCCAGATATTCCTTGACGGTCATTTCGCCGTATAAAGGTGGAAATTCGGGTAGGTAGCCGATTTTAGCTTTGACAGTTCGCGGTTCCTTGAGAATATCCAAGCCGTCAACTTTTACAGAACCTGAGGTAGCGGAAGTATATCCGGTAATAATATTCATGGTAGTGGACTTGCCGGCTCCGTTAGGTCCGAGAAAACCGAGAATTTCACCTTTACCCACGGTAAAGGTGAGTTGATTGATTGCCGTGTGTTGGCCGTAACACTTAGTTAGATTCTCGACTTGAATCAAAATATTCCCTCCTATATTGTTTTGTTAAATTATAACTTATTTCATATGCCGGAACGAGATACCGGAGTACCCATTAGTTAGTACTTAGGTACCATTTTCCTGATAATTATGAATTACGTTGATTGGTATAGGGTTGAAGGAGGATTTGACCAAAGTCAAGCGGGTTATTAGCGAGGTTTGTATATGAGAACAGCTATACTAAAGGGCAGCCGTTAGTGATTTTAAATACAGGTTTTGGGCCTTATTCAATTACGATGTTGATCATTTCGGAAGTCAGGAATTACCGAGAGGCGGGTTTGGCGGTGGACCATTTGGGTGAAAGACTTCAACAGGCTTTTGCAAGGGAGAATATTCAGTTGCCCTTTCTCCAACAGCATATAGAGGTTAAGCGGGGTATAAGGAGTTCGTAGCCTCGTTCCATATGAATTTTGAGTAATCGTTAAAACTAGAGCGCTGGGTTAACATCATTATATTTCACAATTAGTCAATCCGCTTATTCCGGGAAGCCGAGAACCTCCATATGATGTGGTAAAAAGGGGTAGTACCCTTTAAAAGGAGGTTGGCTAATGAGCTGTTATTGTTATTCTCCGGTAACAGGCAAGCAACAAGTGCGTGCTACTACTGAAAAAGTAAAAGTACTAAAAGTAATCGGTGAAAGAATCGGTCAAGTAGTAGTGGAGAGCAACACGAAGATTAATGCCGTAAAAATTGATCGAATAATAGCCGATATCAGAGATATTACTGATCATGTCTTTAAAAATAAAGTTGTCAAACAAGGCACCATTCACAAACAAGTCTTTTATGTCGATCCCGATGGTGTTGTCCGTGAACTTCAGGAAAATATTCCATTTATGATGACCGTAGATATTCCGGGAATCGAAAGGACCCCGTTTACCGATGTTCAAAATCATTTGCTTGATATCGATACCGATTATGTATTAGAACCTGCTACTGGCGCTGAATACGGCAATTTGATGCAAAAAGTGGTGGCCCATATCCTGGTTAAAGTCTCGGAATGGACCCAACTGGAAGTAGTCACCAAAGTCGATGTTTTTCCGAAAGTCAACGCTTCAAGCCGGATTGATTATTGCAAGAAGTATTAGTCAAATAAAACGAAGGGAGCCTTTACCACTTGCTAAAGGCTCCCATTTTTACTTTAACTAGCTAGTAGTTACCTAGTTGATGCTAAAGCCAAATTTTGGCTAGAATAATAAAGGAAAAGAGCAGTGAGTAGCGAATAAAAAATTAAGAAGGATACCAATACCACCCGACAGGGGAAGGGGTTATCTTCCGATGAAACGGTAGTTAGGAAACCTGCCGGAGAGTGAGAAGAAGACTTTCGCGGCTAAAGGTCTGGATGAAATCGATCTTACCCCGCCGGTGGCGGGTTTATTTATTTAAGAATTGATAATACCTATTCCGACCGGACCATGCGGTCATTATTTCAATAATGGAGAAACAGTGATGAGCGGTTTTTTTTACGGAGTGGGACTAGGGCCAGGTGACCCCGAATTAATTACGGTAAAGGCTTTAAAAATACTTAAAGCCGTAGACCGGATCGTTGCTCCCGTAAGCAGGGACGGTCTATGCTTGGCCGGAAATATTCTAAATGATCTCGGGTTTGAAAGTAAAACCGAGTATTTATCCTTTCCCAGGACTAATGAAGTGGAAGAACTGATCGTGGCTTGGGAGGACGCTGTCTTAAAGGTTAAAACTTATTTGAAAGAATATGATGTAGCTTTTGTAACTATGGGAGACCCATTGCTTTATGGAAGCTATTTATACTTTTTCCGCTTGTTACAAATCGATCCCGGATTCAGGACCCAAATTGAAACGATTCCAGGTGTTATGGGCATGAGCGCATCAGCGGCCCAGCACAACTTTTATCTTACCAAGGGTGATGACCGGTTGATTATGATAACCGGTAAAATCAGCAAAGGCGAATTTGAAACATATTGTAATTCATTTGAAACGATTGTAATTTACAACCCACCGGTTTGTCCGGTAGATATACTCCGGATTTTTTACCGGCTTTGCCCAATGGGCAGGGGGATTTTAGCTGAGAATACTGGAATACCGGATGAAAGAATTATTTCCTTGAGACCGGAAATTTACCCTACTGATACCGGCTATTATACAACTATTATTCTGCGTACCGGTTTAGATAGGCGTCAAACATGACTTTTAAGAAGAATTCAGATAAAATTGTAATCACTGTAACTAATAACGGAAGTATTTTAGGGAAGAAGCTGGCGAATTATTTGAAGGCGGACTTGAGGATTCCCCGCCGTTTTACAGTAAATACCGAGATTGATTATGGCTATGACCGATCAGTAGCATTGGAGATCCAGGAGGCTTTTAACAGATATCAAGTATTAATACTGATTATGGCTACAGGGATTGCAGTCCGGAACATTGCGCCGCTGCTTGAAAATAAACAGATTGATCCGGCTGTAATTGTAATAGATGAAGCTGGAAAGTTTGTTATCAGTCTGATTTTGGGGCGTTGGGGGGGCGCCAACCGGTTGGCGGAAGAAGTGGCCAACTATACCGGGGGCGTAGCGGTAATTACTACCGCTTCAGAGGTAAATAATCTTCCCAGTTTGGATCGGGTGGCCCAAAAATATGATTTAATCATTGAAAACAAAGAGTTGTTACCGGAGTTTTCCGGGGCAGTTATCAATGGGGAACCAATAGTTATTTGGGACCGGTGGGGCATTAAAGAGACTTGGCCGGATAATATACGAGTTGAAACAGGCGAAAGGTTTGAATTGACTAGAGTTGATAAGTTGTTGGTGGTCGTCGGTTATCAAGAACCGGTTGAAATCCGTAGCTTTGTTAAGGTACTAGCTTTACGGCCTAATAATTTAGTGGTAGGTATCGGATGTTGCCAGGGGCTCCCCGGGACTCGAATTGTCGGTGCGATCCGCCGCTACTTCAGGGAAAGGGAATGGTCGGTCCGATCGATCCAATCTTTCGCCACCATCGACTTAAAAGCGAATGAATCTGGGATAAATGCAGCCGCCTTGGAGTTTGGTGTCCCATTACAAGTCTTTAGTAAAGAAGAATTGGAAACGGGAATGAAAGGGCTGGAGAATTCCGATTATTATGAATCGATGATGGAAGAAGGCGGAGTGTGTGAACCGGCAGCTGTCTTAGGCTCCAAACTTGGAAAACTGATCGGGGTTAAGCAAAATTTGAATCAAATTACACTGGCAGTAGCAGCCATTCGGGAAAAATACCGGTCATAAGAGAAGAAAATGCGATTGAGTTAGGCAAATTTTGCCTAAATTATATTAAGCCGCGGTAAGGAGTAAGATGTATGGAACAAGGCATTGTTCAGGTTTATACCGGTGACGGTAAGGGGAAAACCACTGCCGCCATTGGTCAGGTGACGCGCGCTTGGGGACGGGGCCTTAAGGTTAAAGTTTTTCAATTTTTAAAAGCACCGGGCGGTTCCGGGGAACAATGGGCCTTTTTAGGTTTTATTCCGCCCCTTCACATTTATCCCTTGGGCACAGGGGATTTTATTCAAAACCGGCCACCGACTTTGAAAGAGATTACTTTAGCGGCTAATGGCTGGAAACAGATTGAGGAAGCGATTTGGTCGGATACTTTGGATATAGTGGTTATTGACGAATTAAGTCAGGTGATCAATAAGGGTTTATTACCGTTGGAGAAGGTTTTAACGATCTTGAAGCAGAAACCGGTCCGGTTGGAATTGATCCTGACTGGACGTGATATGCCGCAAGAAATCATTGAGCTGGCGGATTTGGTAACGGAGATGAAGATGGTGAAACATCCCTTTCAAAAAGGAATAACCGCTCGTGAAGGGATTGAATTTTAACATTGATTCGAATATTGGGGTTTACTGATGTTGCTTTTTAATCTAACTACAATAATAGGTGGTGCTTGCGTTGATTTGATCTGGGGAGATCCGACCGGTTTACCCCATCCGGTGGTGGGGATGGGAAAAGTCATCGATTGGCTGGACAATCGGTTGAACCGCCCAAAATTAAAACCGATGGGGCTTCGGGTATGCGGGAGCATAACTGTTTTGATAGTGTTGTTAGTTGCTTTTGGAAGCGTATATTTACTTTTAAGAATCTTAACTCCTTACCCCTGGCTATTTTGGCCGGTCAATTGCTGGTTGATGGGGACGACCATCGCCCGGAAAGGTTTGTGCCAAGCAGCTAAGAATATTTGTAAACTCCTTAATGCGGGTGATTTGAACATAGCAAGGGCAGAAGTGGGAAAGATAGTCGGCCGAGATACAAATAAGATGGCTAGGATGGAAATTATTCGGGCCACGGTAGAATCGGTTGCTGAAAATTTCGTTGACGGGGTGATCGCCCCTTTATTTTATGGGGTCATCGGCGGCTCGCCACTAGCTATGCTTTACCGGGCTGTGAATACCCTAGATTCGATGCTGGGTTATCAAAATGAACGGTACCAATTTTTCGGCTGGGCAGCGGCCCGTTTGGACGACCTTGCAAATTTGATTCCAGCCCGGATTTGCGCTGTTTTAATGATAATTAGCAGCTGTTTTCTGGGTTTTAATTGGCGGGGATCAGCAAGGACAGTCTGGCGGGATGCGGGAAAACACCCCAGTCCTAACGGGGGATGGCCGGAAGCGGCCTTGGCGGGGGTGTTAGGGGTGCGTCTAGGTGGAACCAATTATTATCAAGGAGTGGCCTCGTTCCGTAGTCATTTAGGCGATGGGCTTCGCCAGCTTGAAACTGAAGATATTAAAAGCGCAGTTCGAATTTTGAATGTAACAACAATATTTTTCTTATTGTTAATTAGCGGTCTGGGAATGATTCTGTTTCGATGAATTCGGATTCGAACTCCGATTTACCAAAATTAGATGAGTTAGGGAGGAGTACTTTAAATGTCTTTATTAGAAGCAACCATCGTTAATATTAAGGAATTGGATCTTGAGGCAATAAACGAAGTAAAAGACTATCAAAATAAATTAACTAAACCTCAGGGGAGTTTGGGAATCTTAGAAGAGCTTTCCCTTCAACTGAGTGGGATTACCGGTCAAAAATTTCCCGATATAGAGAAAAAAGCGGTAGTAATAATGGCCGCGGATCATGGTGTAGTTGCTGAAGGAATCAGCGCTTATCCCAGTGAGGTCACTCCGCAAATGGTTAACAACTTCATTCAAGGAGGCGCCGCCATTAATGTCTTAAGTAGACATACCGGATCCGATGTGTTTGTGGTTGATGTGGGAGTAGCGACGGATCTTGACCATCCCAAGGTACTATCATATAAAGTTAAACTCGGCACCGAAAATATGGCGCAGGGCCCGGCAATGACAAAGAAAGAAGCGATTCAAGCCTTAGAAGTCGGAATAAAGGTAGCTAATGATTTGACCGGTAAAGGCTATCGGATGTTGGCCACTGGTGAAATGGGGATCGGTAATACTACCGCTTCCAGCGCCTTGGTGGCTGCTTTTATGGGTGTTCCGGCGGTGGAGGTAACCGGGAAAGGGACTGGTATCCAAGGTGAGGTCATTATACATAAGGCGAAGGTAATTGATGGGGCGATCGCTTTCAATCAACTAAATCCGAAGGAACCTATCGATGTCCTCGCAAAAGTGGGCGGCTTGGAAATAGCTGCTTTGGCCGGTCTAATATTGGGGGCGGCTGCCAAACAAATACCGGTGGTAATTGACGGTTTCATCAGTTCGGCGGCAGCGTTGGTTGCCTGGAAGATTGCCCCGCGTTCTATGGGCTATATGATTAGCTCTCATTGTTCGGCGGAAATGGCCCATCGTAAATTGTTGCAATATATGGGGCTAAAACCGGTTTTGGAATTGGAAATGCGCCTCGGAGAGGGGACCGGGGCGGTACTGGCTTTTCCATTAATCGAGGCGGCGGTAAAAATAGTTAAGGAAATGGCTACTTTTGAATCTGCGGGGATAGCGGGGGCTAATGACTGAATTCAAATATCGAAGACATATAATGGTAACTGGTGGAACCCGTTCCGGTAAGAGCAAGTTCGCTGAGGACTTGGCCGATGCGATAGGGGGAGAAATAATCTATCTTGCGACGGCTCAAGCTCTTGATGACGAAATGAAAGAAAGGATAAAAAAGCATCAACAACGGCGCCCGAAGAATTGGACAACCATTGAAGAACCACTGGAAGCTGCAAGGATTATCAGCGGTTGTCATCAGGGGACAACTGTGGTGTTGGATTGTTTGACGCTACTGATAAGCAATTGGTTTTTCAAAGGTGAAGAACGGTCCTTAGATTGCCGGGAAGCATTTGTTGACGCAGAAATAACGAGTTTGGCCGGGGCTATTATGGAGAGTAACGCTAATCTCATAGTAGTCAGTAATGAGCTGGGGTGGGGATTAGTTCCGGAGAATGAGTTGTCCAGAAGGTTCAGGGATTTGGCCGGTAACGCCAATCAAAGGATTGCCGAGGTTTGTGAGGAAGTGTTTTTAATAGTAAGCGGCATACCGCTTCCAATCAAAGGAGGAAGCGATGTTTAAAGCCTTGAGAATAGCAGTTGGGTTTCTAACTATCTTACCAGGTTCTCCGAAACAGGTAGACTCTACCGATATGGGGAAGGCGGTAGCTTTATTCCCACTGGTTGGTGTTATCTATGCTATTATTGCCTGGGGTGGTTTAAGGTTATTTAGCTACATTTTTTCAATCGAAGTAGCCTCCTTTTTAACGGTTTTCTTGCTAATAGTTCTCAATGGCGGGATCCATGTGGACGGATTTATGGATTGCTGTGACGGATTAGGAGGCAAGACTCCGGAACGGAGGCTGGTGATCATGAAGGACAGCCGGATTGGTGCTTTTGGGGTCATTGCTGGTGGGTTTCTTTTATTGGGAAAGTTTCTTTTATTAAAGTCCATTGCTAATCAGCCCTTGATTGTATTTATTGCCTTGTTTAGTATCTCCCGATGGTCAATGGCTTTTCAAATTTACACTCAACCATCGGTTTCCCAAGGGCTTTTAAAAAGTTTTCAAATTGAAAAACGTTTATTCGGATTTTTGGCCGCATCGGGATTAATATTACCGTTAGGCTTTTGGATGTTTCCTTATAGTCTGATCTTGATTGGGCTGACACTGTTGACATTGTTCTTTTTTAATTTAATAGTAAAACGGAAGTTTGGCGGCATAACCGGCGATGTTTTGGGGGCAACTAATGAACTGATAGAACTAATTGGTCTGTTATTCTTTAGCATGAAGCTTTCCTGATTTTATGGAAAAAATGATTTCGAAGGAGAATTATTGCAGGCCAAGACTTGGGGAGTTTTACTAAAGAATTACCCGATCGTTTAAGGATAAAAGGATTAGGTAAGCAATCGCGAAAAGGTAAATTAGATGAATAATGGAAAAATTGATAATATCCACGGCGGAAATATTGAAGCCGCCTGGCGTAGTTATGGTAAAATAAAGTTTTTGGATCTTAGTGTTAGTATTAATCCTTGGGGCCCCTCTTTAAAGCTTTGGCTCGATTTACTCATCAATCTAAAAAGGGTAAGGGAGTATCCGGAACCATATTCGGAATGTGGTCGGCGCCTAATTGCCAATTACTTTACCTTGACCGAAGCGAATATCGCGTTGGGAAACGGGGCAGCTGAGCTAATCGGGATTTTACCCCAAACTTTACCGGTTAACCGGGCGGTGGTGTTGGAACCAACTTTTACTGAATACCGGAGAGCTTTTGAAGAAATTGGGAAACCGGTGCGGCGAATTCCTTTGACTGATGATTTTGAAATTCCATTGCCGACAGTAGCCTCGGAATTACAAAAGGGCGATCTATTATTTATTTGCCAGCCGAATAACCCAACCGGAAAACTTTTCAAACGAGAAATATTACAGGAATTATTAGAATTGGTCAAGGCTAAACAAAGCTGGTTGGTGATTGATGAATCATTTTTATGGTTCTGTTGTCCAATCAAAGAACAATCATTTTCAACTTTGGTTAATGATAATCCAAACTTAATTCTGATAAATTCACTGACTAAAATAGGGGGCATACCTGGTTTACGACTGGGGTTCGTAATTGGGGCCCGGGAAATTATAAAAAAAATCAACCAAGTTTTAAATCAATGGAACCTAAACGTGTTGGCCCAGCGTAGCTTAGCTTCTACCATAAACCATGGTTTTTTAGAAAGAACTTGTCGGCGTTTAAATAATGAAAACCGATGGCTTCAAACGAAACTGGCTAAATTTGGAAGTTTTAAAGTGTACCCTTGGGATGCCAATTTCTATCTGATTCAACTGATGAGTAACTTTTCCGCAACTGATATCATTTCAAAACTTGCGGCCAGGGGAATTCTGGTTCGGGATTGTGGAAATTTTATGGGTTTGCAAGAAGGTTTTATTAGAATAGCCGTAGGAAAGCGCCGACAAAACCGATGTTTAATCAAAAATTTAAGGAAAATATTCCAGCATGAAAAATCAAAATAAAATATTATTCATTGATATTGACGGTGTTTTATTTGGAGAGTACGAAGGTTGTTATCAACTTCGGCCTGGGATTTCCTCGTTTTTTGGATGGGCCGGTAAATATTTTAGGTGCGAATTTTTAACTTGTTGGTCTTGGCCGCGGGTCCAGACTTTGTTGGAATCGCTTTATATTGATCGCAGATCGTTGCGAATAGGTTATCGGGAATGGTGGAACCTAAAAACCGACGGCATTAGTCCTGGAAATGATGATTTTTATTTAATTGACGATAATCTAATTCCTGAGGAGATCAGTCAACTTAAAGAATGGGGATTGGAGAAGCGGTATCTAAAAGTGAATAAAATCGGGCGTGATCAATTGAAACAGGTGAAACAAAAGATTATAACGCTGGAAGGTATTGAAAGTCGAGATGAAAATGGGAACGGGTAAATTATTTTTAGTGGCAACCCCCATTGGCAACTTGGAAGATATTACCTACCGGGCCTTAAAAATCTTAGCTGAAGTCGACTTGGTGGCGGCCGAGGATACCAGGCGTACCCTTAATCTTTTGAACCATTTCCAGATTAAGCAAAGAATGATCAGTTACTTTCGTCATAATGAACGGGAGCGGTCCGGCGAAATAATTGATAAACTACTTGCCGGTTCTAATATCGCATTGGTTTCCGATGCCGGAATGCCTGGGATCTCTGATCCGGGGTATTGGTTAGTCGCTGAGGCCGTAAAAAAGGGAATTATGGTTATCCCTATCCCGGGCGCTTCGGCGGTGGTCACAGCTTTGGCCGCATCGGGTCTGCCTACGGATTCGTTTTGGTTTGAAGGGTTTTTACCGCGTAAAGTCAAAGAACGGACTCTAATTTTAGCCGAATTAGCCAAAGTTAGAGGAACAATAATTTTCTATGAAGCGCCACATCGGTTAAGGGTTACGATTAAACATATCTACCAGGTTTTGGGTGATCGCGAAGCTGTTATTGCCAGAGAATTGACTAAAGTTCATGAAGAGTTCATTAGGGGACCTTTATCGGAGCTCATCAGTTGGGTTGAGAATAATTCTTTAAAAGGGGAATTTACCATTTTAATAGCTGGAACAAAAACCGTTAAAAACCGTCAAAATTCGACAAATCAAGATAATTCCATAAATGGTTGGGATGATAGTGGGGATGAGCTGAGCTTGCGCCAAAAAATAAAAAAAATTGCTCAAGAAACTGGAAAAAGCACCAAGGAAGTATATAATCTGTATCTATCGGAAAAGGGAAAAAAATAAGAGGAGGTTGTCCTCCTCTAAACGCATTAGCATGCGCCTTTCATTGATTCAAGGCAAGAGTTGCAGATGTTTTTGTCCCTGAAGTTCTTGATGTTTTCGGCATTGCCGCAAAAGATGCAAGCTGGTTCGTACTTCTTGAGGATGATTTTTTCACCGTCCACATAGATTTCTAAAGCATCTTTCTCGTCGATCTGGAGGGTGCGGCGCAATTCGATTGGTATTACGACTCTCCCCAGCTCATCGACTTTTCTTACAATCCCTGTTGACTTCATCATGATTTTTCTGCTCCTTTCTGTTAAAATTCGACACCGATAATATTATTATACCTATTTTTACATGCAAAGTCAAATTGATCCAAGGTTTTTTACGAAAATATTTTTTTGCCTTTAGCTGCAAAAATATAATAATAAATTATTGATATTTAATAAAAGCCCACTATAATCAAATATTTAAATTAGAATAAAAAAATTTTTTTATAAAGGATATTATTACTAAAATTGGCACCTTAAATTATCCATTGGTTTTACTCTCAGCCCAAAAATTTTTGATCTTTGAATATCCTTTTTTTGATAATGGAATAATATACTTGACAAATACTTAATTTGTAGCTATATTAAAATAAATCATTGGGTTTTATCCTAAGACCATTAAAGACAATGAGGGAAAGGGCCTTGCTGAAACCGTCATCAGAGAGTTGGCGTTTGCTGAAAGCCAACCGGAGCAGGTAAGGAATATGGTTCCGGAGTCGCCGTTTGGAAGTTTAGTAAAAACGGACGTTTGGTTAACGTTAACAAACCTTGAAGTCCTCTTGTACTTAATATGTATGGGAGGAGAACTGGGGTGGTACAACGAAGGCGACCTCTCGTCCCCTATGGGATGAGGGGTATTTTTTTGTTTATAACCAGGATGACACAGATGTTACCGATTCCGCAGATTGAAAGCGGTTTCTGAGTGTAAATTTGATTATATAATTCCGATAATTGTGGCTGAACATATTTTTTTAGTAGTTGGTATGATTTTCTGTTTAAATATAATAAAAAATTGGGGAGGCTTTTAAATGAGTAAGTTTTATATTACCACACCGATTTATTATCCAAGCGACAATTTACATATTGGTCATGCTTATACGACAGTGGTCGCTGATGCTTTCGCCCGTTATCATAGGCAAATAGGTGACGATGTATGGTTTTTAACCGGGACGGACGAACATGGTCAGAAAATTCAACGCCGGGCTGAAGCAGCTGGTATAGGGCCGCAAGCTTTTGTTGACCAGATTGTAAGAAACATCGATAATTTATGGCAAAAACTCAAAATTAGTAATGACGATTTTATCAGGACTACCGAACCACGACATATAGCCACGGTTCAAGCAATCTTTGACCGGCTATACCAACAAGGCGATATTTATAAGAGCGAATATGAAGGTTGGTATTGTACTCCTTGTGAAGCATTTTGGTTGGAACGTCAATTACAAGATGGAAAATGTCCTGATTGTGGGAGAGAGGTAGAATTAGTTAAAGAGGAAAGTTATTTTTTTCGGGTCTCCAAATATGCAGACCGCTTAATGAAACACATTGAAGCGAATCCGGAATTTATATTACCCGTTTCGCGAAAGAACGAAATGATTAATAATTTCCTTAAACCCGGATTGGAAGATTTGTGTGTTTCCCGGACTACATTTAATTGGGGAATTCAAGTTCCTTTTGATTCGAAGCATGTTGTCTATGTATGGTTAGATGCGCTTTCCAACTATATCAGCGCATTGGGATATCCGGACCAGACCCCAAATTTTATTAAGTATTGGCCAGCGGATCTACATTTAATGGCCAAGGAGATTGTGCGCTTTCATACTATAATTTGGCCCATCCTTTTAATGGCTTTAGATTTGCCATTGCCTAAGCAGATTTTTGGTCATGGCTGGTTGGTGTTGGAGAGCGGTAAAATGTCGAAATCAAAAGGGAATGTTATTGATCCGGGGGTGTTAATCGATAAATACAGTTTGGATGCGATTCGATATTACTTATTACGGGAGATTCCCTTTGGTTCCGACGGACACTATTCGGAAGAAGCGTTAGTTCTTAGAATAAATCAAGACTTAGCTAATGATTTGGGTAATTTATTACACCGTTCCCTATCGATGATTGAGAAATTTAATGGCGGGGTTATCCCTGCTCCCGGTAGTTATCAGGAGTTGGATCTCCAGTTGATCAGACAAGCGGAAGAAAGCGTATCCGAATTAAAAACTGCCATGGAAAACCTGGAAATTAATCAGGCGTTGATATCGATTTTTAAATTGGTTTCCAGAGCTAATAAATATATTGACGAGTCAGCTCCGTGGTCTTTGGCCAAACAAGCGGACCAAGGGGAACGATTAAATACTGTCCTTTATGCAATGGCAGAAACGTTAAGGGTAACCGCAGTCTTGCTGGAACCCTTCTTAGTGGAAACACCAGCTAAAATCCGGGAACAATTAGGGATGAACCCCCAAGGGGATGAAATTAGTTATGTTGAAAATGTTAAATGGGGTGGCTTGAAACCGGGAATTCAAACCCAAAAAGGCCTACCAATCTTCCCCCGGATTGAAGCTGAGAAACCGGAAGTGAAGACGGATGCCCCGAGAAAAGCTGAGTCTAAGAAAAATGAAACCAAGCAACCGGAAGTAAAGTCCGCTCAAATATCCATCGAGGATTTTGCAAAAATCGACTTGCGGGTCGCTAAAGTATTAGATGCTGAAAAGGTGGAGGGCTCTGATAAACTTCTTAAACTACAGATTAAACTAGGTGTTGAACAGCGGCAAATAGTCGCTGGAATTGCCCAACATTATTCCGCTGAAGAGATGGTCGGCAAGGAAATAGTGGTGGTCGCCAACTTAAAACCGGCAAAACTAAGAGGGCTACTCTCGGAAGGAATGTTATTGGCAGCTTCCAATGATGAGGGTGAATTAGCGGTAATTCGACCGGAGGCAACCATCGGTGAAGGGGCCAAAATTAAATGAACTGGGTTGACAGCCACGCTCACCTTAATGATACTGCATTTGAAAATGATTTGGAGCGGGTAATTGATAACGCATTGGAAGCTGGGGTTAAAGCTATTTTAGTGCCGGGTTTTGATTTGGATTCATCGGTTAAAGCCGTTGAACTGGCAAAGTATTATCCAATGATTTGGGCGGCGGTGGGAATTCATCCTCATGATGCAAAAACTTGGAACCAAGCTGTTGTTAATCATTGGGAAAACCTGCTGGTTGAGCCTAAAGTGATTGCAGTAGGGGAAATCGGTTTAGACTATCATTATAATTATTCAACCAAAGAGGAGCAGCTCAAAGCCTTTATTGAACAAATTAACATTGCCAAACAATGTAACAAACCGATTATTATTCACAATCGGGAAGCCCATCAAGATACCTTTGAGGTTTTAACCAAGGAGAAAGTCGGTGGATGCGGCGGAGTGATGCATTGCTTTAGCGGAAGCAAAGAGATGGTTGCCGAATTTTTGCGTTTGGGCCTCTATATTTCTTTTGCGGGACCGCTTACTTTTACTAATGCCGTGAAATTACGCGAAGCGGCTAAGGCGGTTCCCCTCGACAAGTTATTAGTGGAAACCGACTCACCCTATCTAGCGCCCCATCCTTTGCGAGGAAGACGCAATGAACCCGCTAATGTAAGATTGGTTGGGGAGAGATTGGCTGAAACCCTTAATCAACCGGTTGAAGTGGTTGCGGGCCATACGTCAACTAATGCCAGCAACCTTTTTGGAATAACCTTTTGATGAAGATGAAAGGCAATTCATTGTAATTAAGTTGGAAAACTTGGCATAATAAATTATGACAAACAATTTAGGCTACGTGCGTCAATGTTTTCCTCAAATTTATTTTGATATTAAACAGGTGATTCTATTGGGAGATAATAATGGACCGAAAACAGCGATGACTATCGCCTATCCCCTTAATGGTTCTTTATATTTAAACATTACCAACCGGTGTCCTAATGCTTGTTTGTTTTGCATCCGAAGCAGTGAAACCGGGGTTGGCTATAATCTATGGTTGGAGCGGGAACCTTCGGCGGAGGAGGTAATTGAAGCGATCCATGATCCTTCCGGATATCGTGAGATTGTTTTCTGTGGTTATGGAGAGCCGTTACTCCGGCCGGAATTAGTAGTGGAGGTATCCCAATGGTTGAAAAAATGGCCGGTCAAAGTACGACTGAATACTAATGGATTGGCCGACTTATTTTTAGGATACGACGTTCTACCAAATTTAAGAGGCTTAATTGATGTCGTTTCCATCAGCTTAAATGCTGATAATGCCGAGTCTTTTCAACAATTGACGCGAAGCAGTTTCGGGAAAACCGCCTTTCAGGCGGTTTTGGATTTTGCCAGGCGCAGTCGGAATTATATTCCCCAAGTACTATTATCAGTGGTAAATTATCCTGGTGTTAACTTGGAAAAAGCAAAGGCGATCGCTACTGAAATCGGAGTTGAGTTCCGCGTCCGTGAATATTTGGAATAACTATTAAATAGCAGGATTAACCGGGTTAACCCTCGAAAAGATAGTTTATTCCATATCAAGTTGCATTTAGTAGTACGTAACTTATCAAAGGAACACAATTTATATTCCGCTGAATGCATCTGAGAATAAAGGTTTCCCGACGATTAACTCTGATTCCGGAGGGGTAAAATGAAACTTAAGATCATGGGTTTGGGGAGGGAACAGCGCTATAAATATCTTTATCTTGGATTAGGAATAGGTCTGATAGCGATCGTGACCAGTATAATTTCTTATCTGATTGCTCTAGATCAAGTAATGTTAGCGGTTGACGGCCGGAGTTATGTATGGAAAACGGTTAAACCGACTGTGGCTAAGGCCCTCGCCGAAAAGGGAGTGGTTTTAAAGGAAGGAGACGAAGTAAACCCCTCACTAACTTCTTCGATAAATAAGGATACCCGGATCGAAGTGATCAGAGGGTTTAAGGTAGAAATTATTACAAATGGCAAGAATACTAAGTTTAAGACTATTGCCCGCCCGGTTAAAGAAGTATTGACTAAAGCAGGAATCAAGTTTGACGGCGATGATATTGTTAAACCCGGTTTAAAGGTGGTTGCCGAACCAGACTCAAAAATTCAAATAATTGATGTCCGGACAGAGGTAGTCACCAAGGAAGTTCCGGTTAACCCGCAGACTGAATACCAAAGGGATCAAAATTTGGAACGGGGTATCCGAAAAACCATTCGTTCCGGGAAATCCGGTTTAGCCGAGCATCAAATTCGGATGACCTATCATGATGGAAAATTGATTAAACAGTCTACTTTAACTAAGAGGATAATCAAACCGGTTGTGAATGAATTGATTGCAGTCGGGACCAAACCTGTGGTCCGGACTTTGGTTACATCGCGCGGAACATACCGTTATGTGGAAGCTAGAGTAATGGAAGCCACCGCTTATTATCCGGGACCCGAGAGTTGTGGCAAATATGCGGACGGCTATACTTATACCGGTAAAAAAGCCGGTTATGGAGTGGTTGCGGTGGACCCGAGAGTAATTAAACTCGGTACCCAACTATACATTGAAGGATACGGTAAAGCGGAAGCGGCAGATATTGGGGGCGCTATTAAGGGTAATATAATTGATCTATGTTATGAGACCTATCAAGAAGCAATCCGGTTTGGCCGGAAAAAAGTTAAAGTATATATTTTAGAATGACAGCCGAGCCTTGAAATAAATCAATTAAGCGGATCGTTATTAGCTCCCACAATCAATCTCAACAACCAGGCCATATTTTCGGCTAGGGTTTCCAAAGTTTTTAGGCCTTCGGTATCGGAAGCGACGTCTCCCGGTTCCCGTCCCATACCGAGGGTCCAATAATTGGATCCGGGGAGGATCATTTGGTTGATTAGAAAGAAGTCATTAATTGAGTTAAATACATTAATCGCTCCGGCTCTACGGAATGAGACGACTGTGGCTCCGATTTTGCGCTGCAAGAAATTACTGTTTCTACGAGATAGATAACCTACCCGGTCAATTAGAGCTTTGGTTTCTGCGGTCATATTGGCAAAATAAGTTGGTGATCCAATAATGATACCATCGGCGGCATCAATTTTTGGAATCCATTCATTGATTGGATCATCGTTGATAACACACTGCTTAACTGGATTTCGGCCGCACCATCCACAAGCTGCGCACCCCCGTAAAACCTGGCCGCCGACTTGAATCATTTCAGTTTCAATATTATATTTACTCAAGATAGCCAGTACATGTTCGATCATAATTGCGGTATTACCATTATTACGTGGGCTACCGTTAAAAGCGATTACTCTCATAAGATCCTCTCCAGTCCGATTTATAAAAGGAACATACCATTTGTATTCCATTATAATCGAAATTGTTCAATAATATAATAGGACTTACACAGAATATTTTGTATTGAAACAAATTGGTTGATCAAATACAATAGATAATGTAAGAGATTTTGTAATAATAATTTAAAAATGCAAAGGGGGCTTTTGTAAAGTGTTCAAAAAAGGAATTGGAATGATTGTTCTATTGTTGGCCATGTCTTTGATAATTACGGGATGCTTTGAAAGCGGTTCCGGAAAGTTAAAGCTTGGCATGGTTACCGATGCCGGTACTATTGACGACAAGTCTTTTAACCAAGGCACCTGGGAAGGCGTTGTCCAGGCCGGTGAGGAATTTGAACTGGAGACCAAATATTTGAAACCTGCCGGTACCACGGAAGCCGATTATGTTAAAGAAATCGGTAACCTTTATGATGCCGGGTTCAAATTTATCGTTTGCCCCGGATTCAAATTTGAGACGGCGATCTTCCAAACTCAAGATAAATATGAAGATGCCAAATTTGTGATCATTGATGGCAATCCCCATTCCGGCGATTTTGTACCGGTTGTAAAAGACAATACGGTTTCTATATTCTTTGCCGAGCACGAATCAGGCTTTTTAGCCGGAGTCGCTGCTGCGATTGAACTGAAAGAAGGCCAATTCGGATTCATTGGCGGTATGGAGATTCCAGCAGTACAAAAATTTAACTGGGGCTTCCAACAGGGAGTTAAATACGCTAACGCTAATTATGGCACCAAGGTTTCATTGAGAGCTGAAAACGTTGTTTACCAAGGTTCCTTCGATAATGTCGCGGCCGGACAACAACTTGCGGCTAAGATGTATGACCGAGGCGTAAAAGCTATTTTTGCGGCTGCCGGAGGTGTTGGTATTGGTGCGATTAATGAAGCCAAAGCACGGGCAAAAGCAGGCAATAAAGTTTGGGTTATCGGTGTTGATGTGGACCAATATGATGAAGGTACTTATGATGGTATTAATTCAGTAATTTTAACCTCCGCGATGAAACAAATTAGCCAGGCAGCTTATGATATGGTTGCTGCGGAGAAAGACGGAAAATTCCCGGGTGGTCAGACTTTAATCTTCGATGCTAAGAACAATGGCGTTGGTATTCCCGAATATAATCCTAACCTTAGTTTTGAAACCCAGGACAATGTTGGGGAAGTCTTTGAAAAATTGAAGTCCGGAGAAGTTGTGGTTTCCGATGAGCAAGGAAGCTTAATTAAGTAATATCCTTGATAACGATTCTGCCTTAAAGAGGACGATACTTCGTCCTCTTTTTCTTTTCTTTGTTAAAAAGATGTATTATAATACAAATATAGCGTTTGAATTAATAAATGCAGCGCCGGGCGATGAATCAGAAAAATTATTAAATCATTATTTAAGTAAAGGAGACGATGCCATGGAATATATCGTGGAGATGTCGAATGTCCGAAAAGAATTTCCCGGTATTGTCGCCAACGATGATATTACGCTTCAATTGAAACAGGGAGAGATCCATGCTTTGCTTGGGGAGAACGGCGCGGGTAAATCCACGTTAATGAGCATTCTTTTCGGTCTCTACCAACCCGACCAAGGGACGATCAAAATCCGCGGCGAAGAGGTGAATATCGCCAATCCTAATATAGCGAATGAATTAGGGATCGGTATGGTTCACCAGCACTTTAAATTAGTCCATAATTTCACGGTAACCGAAAATATCATTTTAGGGATGGAGCCGAAGCGTGGTTTCACAGTGCAGTTGAAGACGGCTTCTGCCCGGGTCAGGGAATTATCAGAAAAATATGGGTTAAACGTTGAACCGGATGCTAAGATCGAAGATATCTCCGTTGGAATGCAACAACGGGTTGAGATATTAAAAATGTTGTATCGTAACGCTGAAGTATTGATCTTTGACGAACCGACTTCAGTCCTTACTCCCCAAGAAATTCAAGAATTGATGAAAATCATGCGCAATCTGATTGCCGAAGGAAAATCAATCATTTTAATCACTCATAAATTGAAAGAAATTAAAGCCATAGCGGATCGGTGTACGGTAATCCGGAGAGGTAAAGTTATCGGTACGGTAGATGTCGGTTCAACCACTGAGGCCAGAATGGCTGAGATGATGGTGGGACGGGAGGTAACTTTTAAAGTCGCTAAGGAATTAAGGAAACCTGGGCCGGTTATTCTTAAAGTTTGTGATCTCACGGTACAAAACAATCGAAAAGTCTTAGGATTAAAAAAATTTTCACTGGAAGTACGTTCCGGAGAGATTGTCGGAGTCGCCGGTGTGGACGGCAACGGACAGGCTGAGTTGGTTGAAGCCATTAGCGGTCTTCGGAAAGCGGAATCAGGTCAAGTTCATTTAAAGGAGAAGGATATCACCCAGATGTCGGTGGGGGACCGGATTCGATCCGGGATGGCGTTTATACCTGAGGACCGTCATAAACACGGTTTAATCTTAGATTATTCAGTCGAGGAGAACTTGGTCTTAAAGCTATATAAGCAAGAACCTTACTCCAAAAAAGGCCTTTTAAACAAAGAATCCATTCACCAACATGCGGAAGAGGTAATTGCGGAGTTTGACATCCGGGCTGGTCAAGGAGTTAGTTCCAGCACCCGTTCTCTTTCAGGAGGAAACCAGCAAAAGGCGATTGTCGGCCGGGAAATCGACCTAAATCCGGAATTATTGATTGCGGTCCAACCAACCCGGGGGTTGGATGTGGGGGCAATCGAATATATTCATAAACGCTTGGTTGAACAACGGGATAAGGGTAAGGCAGTACTCCTGATATCATTAGAATTAGATGAGATATTAAACCTTTCCGACCGGATCGCGGTCATCAACAGTGGCGAGCTAGTTGGAACAGTCGATGCTGCAGCTACCAATGAAAACGAAATCGGTTTAATGATGGCCGGAGTAAAGCGAGGGGAAAAAATTGAAGCTTAATAAGGAAGGTGTAGTGGCTTTAGTTGCTGTATTTCTTGGTTTAGCGGCAGGGGCGATCCTAATGTCGTTAACCGGAAACAATCCTTTCCAAGGGTACTTTTACCTTGTCAGAGGCGGTCTGATGAACGCCGAACGAATAGGAAACACATTAGCCACAGCGACTCCTCTAATTCTCACCGGTTTATCGGTTGCTTTCGCTTTTAAAACCGGCTTGTTTAATATTGGAGCCGCAGGTCAGATGTTAATCGGCGGGTTGGCTGCCACTGCCGTAGGTCTTTCACTTGATTTGCCGAAGATTATCTTGTTACCGTTGGTCTTATTAGCGGCCATCCTGGGTGGCGCAATCTGGGGGTTTCTACCCGGTTTTTTAAAAGCTCGCTATAATGTGCATGAAGTAGTAGCTTCAATTATGATGAACTGGATAGCTTATTGGACAGTTTATTATGTTGTTCCGCAATATTTTAAAGGAGCTTATCTGGAGACCGAATCCCGAAAAATATCTGAAGCGGCGTCTTTAAAAGTGGAATGGCTGACGGACCTTTTCGACGGTTCTTATATTAATCTCGGTTTTTTCTTAGCCATACTGGCGGTAGTAGTAGTTGCTTTTTTGTTAAACCGGACTACCATTGGCTATGAGTTGAAAGCAGTCGGGTTTAACAGGTTTGCTTCGGAATATGCCGGAATAGGCGCTAACCGAAGCATAGTTTTATCAATGATGATTGCCGGAGCATTGGCAGGTTTGGGCGGCGCCACTTTTTATGTTGGTTATGCCTCAATTATTCAAATTGGGGTACTCCCTTCCCAAGGCTTTGATGGGGTTGCCGTTTCTTTGCTGGGGGTCAACTCCCCTTGGGGAGTATTTGGGGCGGCAATTTTTCTAGGATTACTCCATTCGGGAAAAGGATTTATGAATGCAATGACCAAGATTCCACCGGAGATCGCCGATACGATCATTGCGACAATTATCTATTTTTCAGCTATGGCAGTGTTTATCGAAGGGTTTTGGGAATGGATAGACCGTAAAAAAAGGGTTAGGGCCAATACGACAGAGGTAAATCAAGATGAAGAGATAATTGGAGGTGTACGGTAATGTTGGACATAATAGTTCAGGTCTTCCCGTATGCCATCGCCTTTACCATTCCATTGCTGATTACAGCTTTGGGAGGCCTTTTTAGCGAACGAAGTGGTGTTGTTAATATTGGGTTAGAAGGGTTAATGGTGGTTGGCTTTTTCGTTGGGGCGCTGGTAACTGCTAAACTGGAAGTTTTTATTCCCGGAAGCGCTGTTTGGTTTGGGTTATTGGCGGCTTTTATCGCCGGAGCCCTCTTTTCCCTACTGCATGCCTTTGCTAGTATCAATCTAAACGCCAATCAAGTTATCAGTGGAACGGCAATTAATATGATCGCCGGCGCTTTGACCGTATATCTCGCTAGAAACATTACGGGGAGCGGAAATATTCATATTATTCATGGAATGGTCCGCCGGAATATCCCGGTTTTGGATAAAATACCGATCTTGGGGAAATTGTTTTTCACTCAAACCTATGCTACTACTTGGCTGGTTTTAGCGATCCTTTTCGGGTCATGGTTCATCTTATATAAGACAGCTTTTGGTTTAAGATTGAGGGCCTGTGGAGAACACCCCCAGGCGGCGGATTCGGCCGGGGTAAATGTTTATCGAATCCGTTATCTAGCTGTGATGATCTCCGGGGCATTCGCCGGCCTTGGAGGAGGGATAATCTTAGTGACTTATTCGGGAGAATTTAACGGTAGCGTGGCTGGGTTGGGCTTTCTGGCATTGGCTGCTTTAATCTTCGGACAGTGGAAGCCCCTAGGCATTTTGGGAGCAACATTTTTCTTTGGTTTCGCCAGTACTATTGCTAATGTTTCCCAAGTCATACCGACTCTTTCCCGAATTCCGGGAATTATCCTGAAAAACTTTCCCTACTTAGTAACTCTAATCGTATTAGTTATATTTTCCAAGTCGTCTCACGCGCCACGGGCTTCCGGTGAACCTTATGACAAAGGGAAAAGATAATAGATAACGGACTTTTAAACAATTCAATAATTGATTCCTAATTTCACCACGAAGAACACGAAGACGGGGGGAAGAAAAACTTTGAGTTCTTGCAGTGGAATCAATAATTCTTTTCC
>JAAYEK010000100.1 GCA_012728785.1 Bacillota bacterium
AATAGATTATAACGGAAGTTACTAGCCCCTGTTGGTTTAAGATCGGTGAAGACGGCTATTCGGTATGAATCCTTGTCAAGGGGGGCTATCTTTGTCAAAAAGATGGGTCCAGCTTTAGGAGGTGGAATTTTGATCATTTCAACCCGGCCTTTATTGAGATTCATAACCGCAATTTCCCAGAGATCGGTGATTGCCAGGATGATATTTAGTGAAGAATGCCAAAACATAGAGCTACCTGGGAAAGAAAGATTTTCTGAGAATTGATATACCGTCTTGGTGTCCGTGGCGAGATAAGAAAGCTGGTAAAAGTTATAGGGTACCGGGTAACCGGCTGAAGGGTCGTGGATCGTATTTACTTTTTCAGCGGTCAAAAGCACCCTAGAATCAGGAGACCAGAAAGCAAGATCCCCCTTGATTAGGCTGGTCGGCTCCGGTTGGGATGAGTCTAAAACTTTGATCTGGCCGTTTTCGTTGAAGGCGATCTTGGAGCCGTCGGGGGACCAGGCTATTTTTGAGAGAAGATTGCCGGTGTCTTTTTCACCTTGGTAGATGATGGTTGGGGATGAACCCCGTTTCGCAACTGCCAATCTGCCGCGGGTATCGGTTAAGGCGTAAAGGTCACTCCCAGGTTGTTTACTGATGTCAACTGCAAAGAAAGGTTCTTCGGAGCCTTGGAAACAGGCGAACAAGGAGTTGAAAGGGAGTATTTCCGGACGGTGACAAAGATTGGCGACGAAAAATAGCACCGGAAATAGGAGTACCGGTAAATAAGGTTTTATCCGGCGGATCAGATCAGGGAGGAATTCGTTGGCGAATTGGCCTTGGACCATATCTAGCAAACCTTTGGTTAATAAAATAATTGGAATAAGAGAGCCGCTCAAGATAACTAATAAAATCAAAGAGTTTTCGGTAAAAGAAGTAAAATAGAGTTGGGTTAAAAACTCCAACCAGCCGTAAAAGAACCAGAGGACACCAACGGTTGAGGCGAAGATAGCGGCCAGTAACTTTTTAGGGCCTTTAACCCAAGCCGCTATGGTGAAGCTGATGCTATAAACCAGCAATACCAATAATAAGTAAGCTAAAAACCAAAAACTGCTGATGTTATGTAGGGACGGCCATTGAATCAAATCGGGAACCAAGGCTAATTGCCAGATAACGGTTAATGGTAACAGGACAATTAAGCCGGTGTAGAATTTGATGGAAATGATCCGGGATAAGGTCAGCGGTTTTGTTATTAAAAAGTCCCGGGTTTGGCTGTTTTCTTCTAAATCAAAAGCTTGTAAAGCATAAGTTAAGGCTAAGGCAATCGGGATCGCAATCGCAAAATTTTTGGCCCAAGTTACGGAAAGCATTTGGGAGAGGGTTCTTTGAAAGAACAGAGCCGTAATAATTATGACAAAAGGGAATAGATAGATAAACCCATTTTGACGAAATTCTTTGCGAAACAGGATCATGGTCGGATTAATCATGGCGATCACTCTTCATGCAATAATAAAAGAAAGCTTCTTCCAAGGTGACTTCAGAGATTACTTCTTCCGAGGCGGCTGCTACTTGGGAAAGGGTTTCTTGGGGTACCAAATAGTAGTTTTCAGCCGGGTTTTGATTTAAGCGGACTCCGGCCGATGATGATAGATCAGTATCATTGTTGACTTTAACTTTGGCGATGTTTTTACGAATTTCAGCTACATTTCCAACGGTTTGAATTTTACCGTTATGAAGGATGGCCGCCTGATGGGCCGTGCTTTGGACATCGGCCAAGATATGGGTTGAAAAAAAGACGGTCCGGCCTTCGAGGTTATAGTCTTTTAGGATGATTTGTAGGAATTCATATTGGGCCAAAGGGTCAAGACCATTCATGGGTTCGTCTAAAATCAACAGATCCGGTTGGGGAGCTAGAGCCAGGATAAGCGCAAGTTTAACGGTTTGGCCTTTAGAAAGGGTTTGGACTTTGGACTTGGGGTTTAATTGGAACCGATCCAGGTACTTATGGATTAAGCTGTCATCCCAACGTTCATATAAAGCTTTACAAAAGTTGATCAACCCTGCTACGGTCATCCATCCGTATAACCCTTGTTCTTCGGATACATAACCAATGCGTTGACGGAGTTTGGGGCCGATCTGATAGGGTTCTTCTCCTAGAACTTTGATGTCGCCGCCGGAGGTAGGGATTAATCCAAGTAAAGAACGGATCAAAGTGGTTTTGCCGGCGCCGTTGGTCCCTAAAAGAGCGAAGATCTTCCCTGAAGGCACTTCCAGGTCTACCCCTTTAAGAACTTTATTGGGGCCGTAATTCTTAAAAAGGTTGGAACAAGATATAGCCGGAACCATTTTATCCTCCTAAGTTAGCCTAAAAATATTGGGAAACATTTTTATTTGATCTTTTCTACATAAAGTTAAAAAATCCTATTGGGGACTGTAGCAAAATCAAAAACCAAAGAATACCCTTATCTCCTCCAGGATCTAAAGGACCTGGTTAGGTCGGTAGAATCCCTCTCATGCCTCATTTTGATCCAATCCAGGGAATTTTTTGAATCATTTTAGGAGAATGCGCAGGTTTCATTCCAATGATTGACGAATATTGAAATTTGTATTTATTAGCAACAGAAATAGGAATAGGAGTGATCCTGATGAAAAAGTTTTTGTGGCTATACTTAATACTAATCTTACTAGCTGTTCCCTGTCTGACCCTTGCCGATCTCGATGGTGGAAAAGACTCCGCCGAAGCCAAGGCTTACGTCGGGCGGACGGAACTTACCGAGCTTTTTACCCGAGAGAATGAGGATTATCCTTTTGAGTTGGTCTTACCGGACTGGGTCTGGGATAGCTTGACGGAGATGGAGATTTGCGAGGAGATCTACAAGAAGGTAGGGATCGACCTTAAGGAAGAGGTAAGGTTGGGGAGGTTGTTTATCAGAGATGGTAAGTATTATATTAACTTTAAGGAGAAGAAGATTGAGAAGGAGATTATTAAGCGGCAAAAGAGACTTTATGGCTTCAATTTGAAATCAATCAGTTTGGAAGACGCTTATAAGGTTGATGGATTCAATCTAGAGGGGTTTGGTTAAAAGAACCTTATGGACTGAAGTATTTAATTAATATTAACACAATAAACTTGTCTCAAAACAAAGAAATAAAAGACTATGGATTTTTATCCTATTTTACCAGGATGAAATCATTATACTTAAATAAAAATAACATTACCAAAGTATCTTTTTTAGCCAATATCAATATTATTTTAACTGATATTTCTTTACAAAATAATTGCATAACCGATATTTCTATTTTAGATAGGTTCAAGCACTTACGAATTTTACTACTCTCTAATAATCAGATAACATCATTAAAGGGATTAGCAAACCTGGAGAAGATTGAGTATTTGTATATCAATGGTAATCCAATTACATTAGATGGATTAGAATACATTTCTGAAATTTGTTATAGAGAAATGCTAATAGAATTACATATCGACCGAAAAGTCTTCAAAGAATATGGGACGAAGTTTGCCTTATATCCAGAGTATTTACAGTGGGTTGATCGGATTTACTTTGTTGAGAATGATGGAAGCGTTGCGGAATGGTATAACTATTAAAAGGAGGGTTGGAGATGTCCGATAGAGAGTTGAAATTGCTCTAACGGTTTGAAAATATGACCCTGTATAATATCGAAAAGGGGACAAAAACCACAGGTACTGATTTTCATTTGTCCGCCCATTATGATGGGAAGGTAAATATGGCGATTGGTTATGGGTTGGATCTCTATGTGAATAGTTGGGCAACAGTGAAAAAATATCTGGATGAAGCCAATGAAAAATCCGATTCCGACTTTGACTTTAAAAAGACCTATAAACTTTCCGATGAAGTCAGCTATACTTTTGAGGCAATTTGCAAAAAGTACCGGACGGATTTTGCCGCCCTCTCAGGCAAGCGGAAATTGCTTCCAAATCCCCGTCTTGATCAGCCTTTCCTTTCTATTGATAAAACTTTCGGTTCCGCTTCCGGATAAAGAGGCTAGGTGAGTTGGTTTTAGACTATCGATCCATTCCCGCAAATCTCTTAAGCCTTCTAATCCCGATTAATCCGGACAAATTTTATCTAGGTTCTGGAATCTTTTGTATTAATTTATGAAGTCAGGCAGGATTATTTCCAATATTTAACGAATATTGGAATTTGCAATTTATAAACCAATAATAACCTAGAGTAGGAGTGATCCTGGATGAAAAAGTTTTTCTGTCTGTTCTTAATACTAACCTTAATGACTGTCCCCTGCCTAACCCTTGCCGATCTCCATGGCCGACATGATTCCGCCGAAGCCAAGGCTTATATCGGACGGACGGATCTTACCGGGCTTTTTACCCGAAAAAATGAAGATTATCCTTTTGAGTTGGTCCTGCCGGACTGGGTACGAAAAAGCTTGACGGAAATGGAGATTTACGAGGAGATCTACAAGAAGGTGGGGATCGACCTCGAGGAAGAGGTAAGGTTGAGGCGATTATCTGTCAAGGATGGTAAGTATTATATTAACTTTAAGGAGAAGAAGATTGAGAAGGAGGTAATTAGGGTTCTTTATAAATATGGTTTCAGCATTAAAGAAATAAGCATCATAGATGCCTTAAGAATTGGCGGTCTAAACCTTTTGGGGTTTGATATTAAGGATTCTCGAGAACTGCATTACTTTATAAACATAAAGATCGTCGAATTAGAAGAAAACATAAATATTGAAGATTATAGTTTTTTGGCTTGCTTTCCAAATTTAAAAATATTAGGGATGGAAAACAATAATATTTCAGACCTTACATTTTTAGCTTATGTCAATATTAATATCGATACTATCTCTCTAAAGAATAACAAAATTAGCGATATTTCTATCTTAAGCAAATTCCATAACCTCCGTGTGTTATATCTTTCTAATAATCAAATTATAAGCCTAATGGGTTTAGAGAATCTAAAAAAGCTTGAAAAGCTCTATATTGATGGTAATCCTATCACATTGGACGGCCTGCGATATATTGAACAACTTTGTTTCAGTGAGGTCTTATGGAAACTACATATTGACCGAAAGGCCTTTGGAGAATACGGAAAACATTTTGCCTTGTATCCTGAGTATTTTCAGTGGGTTGATCGAATTTACTTCTATGAAGACGATGGACGTGTAACGGAATGGCGTAATGAATAAAAGGAGGGTTTGGGATGTCCGATAGAGAGTTGAAACTACTCAAACGCTTTGAGAATATTGATATATATAATATCGAAAAGGGGACCAAAACCACAGATACTGATTATCATTTGTCCGCCCATTATGATGGGAAGGTAAATATGGCGATTGGTTATGGGTTAGATTTGTATGTGAATAGCTGGGCAACAGTGAAAAAATATCTGGATGAAGCTAATGAAAAATCCGATTCCGACTTTGACTTTGAAAAGACTTATAAACTTTCCGATGAAGTCAGTTATACATTTGAGGCCATTACCAAAAAGTACCGAACAGATTTTGCTGCCCTTTCGGAAGATGAAAAGGGCGTTTTGAGGGCAGCGTTATTAGAAATGAAATTGAAGAAGAATTTCAAAACTTTTATTGAACAAGAGTATGAATTTAATAATAACCGATATAATAGCACAAATGTGAACACCGTAACCTACAACAAAATCAAAACCTTCTGCGGAAATATCATCAAACCTTTGGTAAGCTTCCCCTTGCCCAGCGGTGAATACGCCGGCAAGCTGATGGAAGTGATGGCTCCAAAACACCGGAATACTGCCAAAAACAGACTTAACTCAGGGGACTATGACAAGTTGCTTGATTGCCAAAAAGGAGCTTTGTTGTCTTTAGCGTATAATAGCCCGTCTTTAATCGGGAATAACTTAAAGGGATATATCGCGAAGTATGTTAACGAGACCGACCCTTATGAAAAAGCGAAATACCGGACCTTAGCTTGGGCGGAGATTCGTTACGGAAGTAACTCCAATAAACTACAGGGATTAGCCAACCGAAGATACCAAGAATCGGACTACTGGGGTTTGGTTGGGGAAAACGACACCGATGAGAACCTGTATTACAATCATCAACTGGGAGAAATAGCCGAACTGGGGTTGGAAGAGAAACTAATGATCAAATTAGCCCTGGAAAAAGCGGAGATGAATTATAATAAACCCGGTGGCGGTAAGTATACCATCCAAGGAAAGGCGGAGAAATATGAGACGGATTATCCCACTACCCACCGGCGTACCAATTATTCCTTTACCATCGCCGAGTTACTGAAGGCCGTTGATGTCAAGGTAGTTAACGTGATCCTGGCCCAGATCGAAGCTGCGAATAAGAAGATCGATACTGTGGCCAAAGTTTTTTTGGAGAAATATGATGGACAATCGGATTATTCCATTGATCCCGACCGTAATGGAGTGATCCGAAAGGCGGTCGCGAAGATCTTGGAAAACAGCGATGTAACAATCTTCAATCTCATGCAATGGCTGGTTTTGGAGACTAAGAAAGCGTCGGGACAAGCATCGGATCAAGTGAAGGTAGCAACCAATGATTTTATCAAAAAATGCAAGACCAATTTAGAAGCGGTTATCAAAGATCTGGGGGACTATCAACGTCCGGGTTATGAGGGTGACAACCAAGGTTTTCCTGATGAGTTAAACTCAGATCGGGCCAAAGAAATGGTAACTGCTTTTAGTCAACGGTTACCGGTGCAAACGCCAAAATGCAGAAGTTTTTTTAAAAGTTTCATAACTGAGGAAGAGGAAAAAGTCGAAGAAGAGCAACCTGTCCAAGAGGATGAAGCGGATGAGATTGAGGAAGTTGAGCAAGTTGCTGAAACAAGGCCAAGAGGCGGTCACATAATTTGGTATGATGAAACCCTTGGCGAAGTTGTCTTTACCACCAGGGAAGAGTATGAAAGGAGAAATGGGGGAAGGAGGTAATTACGAACAAATCAGATATTTAAACTAATGTACAATTTACAATTTGATTCTACTGCAACAACTCGTTTCTATGTTTTTGAGCTCAAAAAATGTCCCACATCATCTATGCCGCGGATTAAAACCCACGGCTGGGTATATTTTAAATCATTCTAAATCCCTTTCAGGGATCGGTTTTTCTTTGAAGTTTTTTATTTCGGGTAGACTTCGAAGCTTTACCAAGCCCGGTAAAACCGGGCTTCAGAATGCTTTTAACACTTAGCCGTGTGGTTTTAACCCGCGGCGGACAGGATTTTCAGTAAATACTATTGGCTTCCATGATCTAACTTGTTGCAGTAGAATCACAATTTACAATTACTAAACCCCGGAAAATGCTTTCGTAAGTTTAAACTGTCGGTCTCTCGCCGTATTTAGCCACAGAGACGCAGAGAAAACCCAAAAAAAAGGAGTGTTTTTCTCACACTCCATAATTTCCCGATATTAGTTTGATTTGGCGGCGGCAATTTTTTACTGGGATGGCGTTGTTTTTTGCCCGACTTTTTGAAGAACTCGGCCATCTCTTCGGCGACAACGTTCAACCCGGGAACTTTATCTTTGTATTGTTTGACCGCCGCAATATTTAACAAAGGAAAGGTTTTGATATGTATAATCAAAGGGACGTATTAATTGTGCGAATACCGTTTACTGATTTAAAATCTTCCAAAAAATGATAAACTATTATTAGACAGGATTTATACGATTAACCGGATTAGAAATTATATTTTTAAAATCAAAAAATCCTGTAAATCCAGTTAATCCTGTCAAAAAAGTATTGTTTGGGATCGTTTTACAAACCCTATTTTCCCTGACAAACAAGGAGGAGCAAAACAGTGACATTATCTTACATTACGGAGCAATCAAATCAGTTGCATCAGTTGTTGGTTTCGGTATCCCGCCATTTTTACATTACAAAAGACGGGTTCCTTACCTATCAGGAAAAATCGATGGAAGTCAACTTAAAGAGTCTTGGGAAATCTAAAAAAGAACACCTAGTCTATTATATCGTCCGCGATCATTTCAGTGGCAATTTTGTGATTAAACTTACGACTTCAACCGCGCTGATACCACTAGCTGAGTTTTTACATTATGCTTGGAGCGGTCCGGCGGAGGGTAAATATCTTTGGGGGATGCCCGGTTTTTTATGGGTCCCTAAAACCATCGCTATTTCGGAGTTTTTTAAAGGGCTGGAGGTTTTGGGGGTTATCGCCGACAATCCGCCCAGTGGTTTCGCTTCTGGAATCCGCATTATCCCCAGTATAGAGGAACAACTGCTTTTCATTATGGCCCGCCTGAGCGAACCGACGCTTGAGATTATGAATCAGCGTTTGGACGAGGTTTACCGGTATATGTTAAATTTAAACTTCGACGAGAATAAGGTTGAAAAATGGCGGGAGAACCTGCCCCAGGGACACCCCAAAAATCCGCCGGAGTTTCGGGAATTTACAAAATTTTTCATGGTCGATCAGCCGGAAAAGCATACTATTCCACTTTTAGCGTCGGCTAAAATTATAGAATTTCCTGCGAAGCCTCGCGCCAAAAGTCAGGTTGCGGCGGAGCGGAAGCCCCGTTTGGTCTGGGCCAAATTGAAGAAGGCCCAGGATATTGTCTACGAAGCCTTGGACCAACCGGACCGCAGGAAGCGGCTTTTGTGGGCGCAGGAGGCTTTGCAAATATCGCCGTACTGCGCGGACGCTTATCTTCTATTGGCCGCTGAGAGCAAGGATTTACGGGAACGGCTCGGGTTTTATCAAAGGGCCGTCGAAGCCGCGAAGGCCTGCTTGGGAGATGATTGTTTCAAGGAGGATGTGGGCTATTTTTGGGGTTTGGTCGAGACCCGGCCTTTTATGCGTGCCATGGATGGACTGGCCTGGTGTTATAGGGAAACAGGACGCGGGGCGGAGGCGATCGAGATTTTCCGGGAGATGCTCCGGTTAAACCCCGGCGATAACCAGGGGGTGCGATATTCGCTGATCTCCTGTTTATTGGAGGAAGCCAGATGGGATGAGGCCGCATCGTTTTTAATGGAACACGGGGATGAGGTTAGTTGCCATATGGCTTATAGCCGGGCGTTGCTGTCTTTCGCCGTCTCCGGTAAAGTCGGCCAATCAGACGCTTATCTCCAGGAAGCATTTAAAAGGAACCGGTTTGTCCCCCTTTATTTAACCGGGGAGAAGTATGTCCCTTATTCATTACCGGATTATTATGGTTTAGGCGATGAGAATGAGGCGATAGTTTATGCCGACTTGGAACTGAATGCCTGGAAGAAGGTATCGGGTGCGGTGGAGTGGGTGAGGGAGATCCGGAGGTAACGCCCTCATTCTATCTTTCTCCCGGAGGGAGAAACGAAATGCGGCGTGTTGGAGCGGATTTGAAGTTAAGTGTTTGTGTCAAAGCTAAGGCTGAAAAAAGGTGATCGAGATGGATTGAAACTGCTACTTTTAGTCGGTATAAATCAGAGTTTGCGGGAAATAAAAAAACCGGTATTTACCGGATTGATTAGTAATAATGGAGCTGGCGATGGGAATTGAACCCGCAACCTGCGGTTTACGATACCGCTGCTCTACCATTGAGCTACGCCAGCTTATGATAGATTGAAAGCGTTATTATTTTAACATATTGACCAGGGTAAATCAACTGAGGACTAAAAACTTCTAGAGTGATCCCTAGAAGTGAAATAGCAACTATTTGGAGCGGGCGACGGGATTCGAACCCGCGATCCTCGGCTTGGGAAGCCGATGCTCTACCACTGAGCCACACCCGCATTGTAGGAAATATTATACCCAATTTAGTTGAAAAATGCAAGTCAAATAAGGAACAAAGGATCGCCAATGAAAGAAAAAATTAGCAAGAGATCCTAAATAAAATCCGATCAAAAATTAAACTAATAAAAACCAGATCTAGATAAAAAATTATCAAGATCATAAAAAGGATTTTTTAAATTTTAGTCGAAGAATGAGCGAGTAAAACATATATTTTAAAAAATAAACCAGTGATCTATTCTAGGAGGTGTCCCCATGAGCTATAAGATTAATGACGAATGCATTAGTTGTGGCGCTTGCCAATCGGAATGCCCGGTTGACGCCATCAGCGAGGGTTCCGACAAATATGTTATCGACCCGAGCAAATGTACCGAATGTGGCGCATGCGCCGATGTTTGTCCGGTCGGTTCGCCGAACCAAGAGTAAATTTGGATAAAGGGCTTCCCGGTTTTAGTTCCGGGAAGCTTTTTTTCTAGGTTTAAAGTAGCATCGGCATAGTAAGATCCAATTCTTCAATAGCTTTTTCTTCAACGTATTCCGCGATTAACCTCGAAATCACCTCAGTAATCGTCCGTTGTTCGTAGAAACATATTTGACGCAGTTTTTCGTATAAATCATTATTAATCCGGACATGCAAATCTTTTTTACGAGTAGTCTGTTTCATAATAAAAGTATAAGCCAAAACTGAACAATCTATTCTTTGATTTTTTCCACTACCGGAAGGGAGTTTAGTTCGGAAAGGATCTTATTAATGGTGTGCCTGGCCGGTAAGATTATGAATTGAAACCGAATTTCCAAAATCGGAATAATATACTCGAAATGCAGTAATAAATTATCCAAGTTATAAATTTTGGCGGAATAAACTAACGAACGGTTTAAATCGGTGACCGAAGTAGGTGGAGTAAAGAACCAGTTTAAAGTAGTTTTTTCCGAAAGCGCGCGCCAAAAGGTATTGGAGACAATATTAACCAGTTCGGAAAGGACGGAGGTTTCGACCCGATTCAAACTACGGCCGGGCTTTCGTTTTTGACCCAGCATTCTTTCGATTAGATGATGAGCGTCTTCTTGACGGAAAAAAGTATAAATTTTCCCGGAGATATCTCCGGAGAAACGAAGATGAAACCCGATATTGTTTTGATAAAATAGCTTGATGCGGTCGATCAAGACTGCAAAGGGGAGAAAGGTTAAACAGTTTAAGTGAATGTCCACATTCATACCTAAAAAATCCCTTAATGAACTGATGGAACCGGTGGCGCCATTTTGGGCGATAGTATAAAGTTGTTTAATCTCTTGAGGAGGGAGACTGATTTCATCCCAAACAGAAGCGTCATTTTGTTCGATTACAAAGTTAGGTGTCATCTCTCAACTCTCCTTTTTCAATATGTGCCACATTATCCGATTTGAGCTAGATCGAAACTTTTTACTAGCCAAAATTATCACCATTCCTCTTTGGGAAACAATGTGGCCGGCAGATTAATCATGTTGAACAAATGGATTATTCGCGTTTCACTTAACAATTCCTTTCCCGAAGATCAGCAGAAAACCAAGTATATTCGCGGTTTTTGATGTTTGAAACTATAAATTAAAGTTTACCGGATAAGGCAAGCTGAAAAAGATAGAAAGATGGGCAGAGTAGCCAGAGGCAAAAAGATCTCTTTGGGAACCAGTTGTTTGGTATAATAAAAACATGGAACAGTTAAGCCTTTCGGAAATAGATTTCCTTTCAATCAGTGACAAACTCCGCCAAACCCTGGGAGAACCGGAGGTTTTACATCAAAGTAGCCCGTTGGCTTATTGCACAACCCCTTTGGAGTTTTTGATTGCCACAATTTTAACTCAGGCCACATCGGATCGGAATGCCTTAAACAGTTGGTTTAATTTTAAAAAGTCCTTCCCCCAACCGGAATCAGCCTTAGAGGTGGAAGAAGAAATATTAAGAGAGGTGATCCGTTCCGGAGGTTTGGCTAATCAAAAAGCTAAAACAATTCGGGCTGTTTTAATGGCGATCCGGGAACGATCTTTGCAATTATCCCGGAATGCCTTGGGGGAATCTCACCAGTTATTACGGGAAATGTTGTTGAGTTTACCGGGAGTAGGACCAAAAACAGCTGCTTGTGTCCTTCTGTTTGGATTCAAATTACCGGAGTTCCCAGTAGATACTCATATTCACCGGATTGTGATCCGGATGGGTTGGGTTACCCCCAAATCCAGTCCTGATGAGGCACAACGATTATTATCACCAGTGATTCCCGTTGAGCTTCAGGCGCCACTTCATATTCTTTTACTAAACCTCGGCCGGAGAAATTGTCGGCCTCGCAACCCAAACTGCCGGGAATGCCCGTTAAACCAGGATTGTAACCTGGGGAAAGGTTTACATAACGCCAATATTGTGCTATAATCGGGTTTTAGATCGATAGGAGGTGAACCCGATGTTTGCCGGAAGGGCTCTCTTGTGGCCAGTCACATTATTGGCGTTGCTGGTAATCTCCAACAACCTATTTAAAATTACGCCTCAAACCAATATAGATAAAACTCTGCCTGAAGCTGCCCTTAATAAACAAATGCCCAGTAAAGCTCAGTTGGTGAAGGAACTAAGCTTTTGGAAAGAACGCATTGAACAGATTGAAGAGACTAAGGGTCAGTCCGGCGCAGCCGGTTTTAAAGTATATTCACCGGATGAGACGGCAGTTTTGTTAAATTACTATAAAAAGCTCCGAACCGGTCTGGAATATTTAGACAAGGGCCGAATCAACGATATTAAAGACTGGGAAGGTTATCCTTTGATCGCCAAGGATCGAGCGGCTTACGATAGCCAAGCAATCCTGGAAATTTTGAGGGATCAAGCGGAAGACGGTTTGCCCCCGGTATTGCTAACCGGTTTTAAGGTTTACCTTTTGCCGGTTGGTTTTCCGGAGATCAGCGGCTTGGGAAGGGCCGGGTTTGCGTTGATTGGGGCGCCGGAGCATAACGATAAAAGTTTGGAGCAGCTCCAAGTAACTCTATTACATGAGTTGGGACATCATCTCCATTCCCGGTTTATGCCTTTCACCGCGGGATTGCCCAGTCCTTTATGGCGGAAATATCTGGAGATCCGGGGTGGTGAGTGGCATAAAGCCGGACCGGTGAATAGTAGCGCGTGGAGTGATTCCAGCGAAGAGACTTTTGCCGAAGATTTTAGGTTGTTATTTGGGAAAAATCAGTCTTATTATGGAGATCTATCCTTGGGCGACCCCCGGGATCATCGGGAAACCGCCCATCGGTTACGCCAATTCATTTTGGGTCTAAAGAACCGACCGGGTAATGGAGAGCTAAAATCGCCTTGGCTACCTGATAGGCTAAATTTTTGGCTCAATAGTCAATCCTATATCTTTTTAGGCTGGGCAGTTATATTCAGTGGCATCGCCCTTCGTGCAAAGTACTTTGATAAATTCACGCCCCCCTCTTTTTCAGCATAGACTAGTTTTAGGCCAAAGTCCTTGGAGAGGGGAGATTTTATTGACAAGGGGCAAGGTGCGGGAGTTTTTTCCGGGTGGAAATACTTCCTTAGGTTTTTTTTCATATTATGATCATCTAGTTCCTCCGGACGCCACTAGAATTATGATCATCAAAGGCGGCCCGGGAGTTGGTAAAAGTTCATTCATGAAGGCCTTGGCCGTGGAAATGGGTGAGCTAGGGTTTGATGTGGAGCTTCATCATTGTTCATCGGATAGCAACTCCCTTGATGGAGTGGTTTTTCCCCAGATAGAAGTGGCGTTGATCGACGGGACCAGTCCTCATATCGTTGATCCCCGTCATCCGGGGGCGGTAGACGAGATTATTTATTTAGGCGATTATTGGGACGAAAAAGGAATCAGGCCCAGTAGAAAAGAGATTATCGAATTAAACCGGGAAATCAGCCGGAATTTTAACCGGGCCTACCGGTATTTAAAGACGGCTAAAGCAATTTACGATGATTTGGAAATTATCAATTCGGAAGGATTGGCTCTAGGTAGAGCCAATAAAATGGCTGCCGAACTAATTGAGGAATTGTTCGCCGGTTATCAGGTAGCCGATGAACCGGGCCGTCTTCGGAGACTTTTTGCCAGTGCCATCACACCGGAAGGATTTCAAAACTTTTTACCGGGTTTATTGGAAATCCAAGCGAGAGTCTTTGCGGTTAGCGGTGGGATCGGGAGTGGCAAAGCCACTTTGCTAAAGAAGGTCCTGGCCGCGGCTTTGGAAAAGGGATTTAATTGCGAAGGTTTTTATTGCGCCTTCGATCCTAATAAACTTGAACATTTGCTCATCCCTCAAATGGGGGTGGCCTTTACTACATCGATGGAACCCCATAGTTGCCCATTGGATCAGGCGGACCGGATTGACATGGATCAGTGTATCGCTGGCTATATTCAGACAAAATATGGAGCATTAATCAGCTCCGAATTGAAGATTGTCGAAGAATTTATGGAGACTGGGATTAAGTTCATAGCCAAAGCAAAAGGGCTTCATGATCAAATGGAGGAATATTATATCCCGAATATGAATTTTACGGCCATTACCCAATTGCGAAAGGTTATTTTGGAAAGAATCTTAAATTATGCGGCAGAAAAAGAGTTGAATTTTTATCGGGCGAGATAGCCCGTTTTTTATTTGCTAATTTTTAAATGTTCAAGATATATTTGGATTCCGACTAGATGCAGGAAATATTTATAAAGAAGGGGAATTATTAAGATTATAAACCGAAAAGTTTAAAAATAATATTAAGGTGTGAGTTATCTTTGGAACAACTACTTAACTCCGACCTCTTCACCTGGGTAATATTGCCGTTTCTAATCTTTTTGGCGCGAATTTGCGATGTGACTATCGGTACAATTCGGATTATTTTTGTTTCCAAGGAACAGAAATTATGGGCTTCGCTCTTTGGTTTCTTCGAAGTGTTGATTTGGTTGGTGGTAATTGGTCAAGTGATGCAAAACCTAGATAATGTTTTTTGTTACATTGCCTATGCCGGTGGTTTCGCTTGTGGAAACTATATCGGGATCACTATTGAAGGAAAGCTGGCCATGGGGGTTTTGATTGTAAGGATTTTTACGACAAAAGGGGATATGAAGTTAGTTGATTCATTAAGAGCTGCAGGGTTTGGAGTCACCAATATTCCGGCCCAGGGAGGCGCCGGTCCGGTAAATGTGGTTTATACGATTATCAAAAGAAGTTATCTTCCGGAAGTAATAAGTATCATCAAGCAATTTAACCCCAAAGCCTTTTATTCGGTGGAAGAGGTACGTTCGGTCAATGCCGGGGTTTTCCCGATTAAAAACGAAATGCGCCGGGTTAGGTTTATTAATTCCTTACGGAACCGTTTGGCCAAGTAAATGACTATTATATGCCGGAAAGTTATCAATATGCCAACAGATTTTTTCCACAGCTGAGGATAAGTTATCAATTCTTTTTCGGAATCAATAAAAATATACCCAAGCTGATGATGACAATTGGCCAGAAATAGTTTAACAGTCCAAAGGGGATGAATTGCTTGATTAGGAAATAGACACCCAGGACTATTAAAAAAACACCTAGAAAAGTCAAACCACCGGTTAGTTCAATCCTATCGCCCGTTTTGGGAACGGGTTCTTCCTGGAAGTTAGGATTTTCACTAGTAATGATCTTTTCTTCCGGAATGATGATCCAGGCGATGATATAAGCCAGGAATCCCGCGCCGCCGAATAAAATCGCCAGTAACCATACCAACCGGACAATGGCTGCATCGATCTCCAGGTATTCGCCGATTCCTCCCGCCACCCCGGCGATTTTTCGGTCTCGAATTGAACGGTACAAATGATTGCGAGACAAAGGGATAGCCTCCTTTATTAACCACATTGGTGCTTATAAAGCTAAAATTCCTCTTTAAGGATGCTAATATTCAAATGCGACGCCACCTCACCCTCGCCTCTCTCTTGCTCTCCCCTAGTGGAGCCTATTCGAACTGCAAATTCAGGGGTGGTCGCTTCTGGACTTCCATGTCCTACGCGACTTCGTCCCGTCCTGGGACACAAGTAACCTATGCCTTCGCGGTCTAAAATCTTTTAGAGATCAGCGGCTAGGGTGGGCGACTATCTAGTGGACTGTTTTGACTTTTAGACTTTCAGACTGTTTAGGCTATGGGTCTATTTTATCATAAAAAATTAAAGGAAGGTATTATTATGAATCCGATTACAATTCTAATTGGGCTGGCTTTTAGTGGTTATGGGTTTATGGTGTTGCGATTTAGGCTCCAAGGGAAGGATGAAAAATTTAGCAAATTAGGTTTATTGCGTGAGAAATTTGGGGAAAAAGCAGGTTCGCTGGTCCATTATATAGGTAATGGCATTGTACCGTTAATATTAGGAGGTTGGTTCATCATAGCTGGGATAAAGGGGATTGAGGTGTTTAAGGTCTTTAAATGATCGTTTTTTATTGGAAAATACCGGATTATAATAGTTTTTACGGGTTTTTATTAATAAAAACCCGTAATGTACAGTATATTCTCACAAGGCATTTGCTATTTTTCCAAGAATTATACATAAAGAAATGGTATAGGTTAATCGTCACCATATACTAGTGATCAGTGGAGAATTGGGGATATGAAAAAAATATGGCAAAAAAAGAGCCGAATTTAAATATATTTTTTATCTATATCTTAGTTATTGTAATTATGGATTTGATATTTTACCCCCTATTTCCGATTCTTTTGAACTATCCTCCCGGTTCAATTAATACCCAGTTTGATATTGAATTTTCAAAAATACCTTATTATCAGCAGTATATAATTGTAAGTCTTATAATAGTCATATTCGGGTACATTTGTTTTATATTTGCTTTTAAGGATATCAATAAATGGAGTTATATTATTGAATGTATTAAAACAAATGATCTCGATAAAATTAAGAAGATAAGAAAAAAGAGTTTTAAGTTACCTCACGTAATAGTTCTTGTGCAGATATTAATTCCGGTAATCTCGGTTGGGGTATTATTTATTATTTTAGGTTTTCGTAATAAAGCCGATATTAATTTTTTTATGATTTTAATGGCCAATTTAATTTTAGTCGGTGAAGTATCTTATTTGTTTTCTAAAAATTTTTTCCGTCAAGTTTTAAAGATTACTTTCATAGATGAATCAAATATTGAAAAAACACGGATTGGATTACAGTTTAAAATATTTATCCAAATCATCCCCCTGTTTATATTTTCACTTTTAATATTTATTTTTCTTGGACGAGCGGGTTTGGCTAAAGAAAAGGGGGATTTGCTTTTTAATAGTTATAGACGAGAATTAGAAATAACTTTTGAAAAGGGATTTATGATTGAGAACGAAGACCAAATAAAACAGTACCTCAATGTTATTAAAATGAAAAATGAAAATGATATTCTTTTCTTTATTGATCCTTTGGGTAATTATAAAACCAGTGATAATTCTGGATTAAGTAAATTTTTCCGGAAGTATACGCAGGAGTTGGCGTTTACTTATGGTGGACATACATATGACTACTATGGTTCTGATTATCAAGGCACAGTTATTAAACTAAAAGGTGTTAATGGAGATTGGATTTTTGGTGTAAAGTATCAAGTATCACCCAGATCAATTAAACCATTTATTGTTGGTTTTATAGTACTATCATTACTTGCAGTTTTCATAATTTTGTACTTTGGAAAGACAATTGTTGACGATATTTCTTTAATAGCCTCCGGTCTTAATGAAATTGCAGAAGGGGAAGAAACTGAATTAAGAAAAATAATCCCGGTCACTTCCAGTGATGAAATCGGTGACTTGGTTATCGCTTTTAATAAAGTTCAAGATCGTGAAAAGAAATATGTTCATGATTTAAAGAATCACCAAAAAATCATTATTGAACAGGAAAAGTTGGCTTCGTTAGGGCAAATGATCAGTGGTATTACCCATAACCTGAAGACTCCAATTATTTCGTTATCAGTAGCGATCGATACATTAAAGGACTTAGTAACCGAATATCGGAGTTCAATTGGTGATCAAAGAGTTACTAATAAAGATCACCATGAAATTGCAAATGAAATGAGTTCTTGGCTATCAGAAATGAAGCCCTATTGTGATTACATGACAGATGTTTTAGCAACTGTTAAGGGTCAGATTATAAGCACTGCTTCCGGAGGGATTGGTTTTACTTTGAAAGAATTAATTAAAAGAGTAGAAATAATTACCCAGTATGAGTTAACTAAATCCGGTTGTCTTATTAATTATGATATCAAAGCTGATAATGATCTAATTATACCGGGAGAAATTAGCGATTTGGTCCAAGTGATAGAAAATTTGATTTCCAATTCAATTCAGGCTTATCGAGATAAAGGAGGAGTATTGCAATTTTCGGTTATTGACCAAAGGGTTTCTCTCGAGTTTCAAATCAAGGATTACGGAATGGGTATACCTGAGCAGATTCAATCCAGATTATTTAAAGAGATTATTACTACTAAAGGTAAAAAAGGTACAGGGTTAGGATTATATATTTCTTTCGCGATTGTCAAAGGCAAGTTCGGAGGGGATATTTGGTTCGAATCTAAAGAGGGAAAGGGTAGCACTTTTCATGTAATAATTCCGATCTCAAATATTGAGAAGATAATATGTTAAATTATTAGAAGGAAAGGTAAGATTTAAGTGCGTGTGCATAGGAAAACTCCTTTGGTAGTGTTGGGAAAGATTAAAGATGATACTTCAGATGATGGGGTAGATTATAAGGATATTTTTGAAAACATCAAAAACTATTTAGTCTTTAGAATTAGTGTTACTCCAAAGCTAAGCGAACGGTTGATATATTTAGATGTTTTAGATTTTGTGGGAAGAATTAGTTTAGAAGTAAATAAGAATAAAAGAGGTAATAAGAGATGATAAAATGCTATCCACTAACATACATGCAAAAAGTAATTTGGAAGGTTGAAAAATTCGCGCCAAACACCAGCATTAATAATATTGCCGGCACTTTACGTTTTAAAGAATCAATTGATTTAAAACTAATACAACAAGCTATTAATTTACTTGTAAAAAAAAACGATGCACTTCGTATTCGAATAACTATTCAAGAGGGTGAACCTGTTCAATATGTCTCTGATTATCAATATTTCAGTTTGGATTTTTTTGATTTATCAACAGTAAAAGACGATCGAATATTAACCCAATTTCAAACACATTTAACTCAGATACCTTTTCAGATTCTCCATGAGCCTCTTTTTTATGCAGCAGTTATTAAAACTGCTTCTGAAACAGCAATGTACTTTAAGCAACACCATATAATATCTGATGCATGGTCGATAGTATTATGTTCAAATAAAACTTTATGTTACTATCTTAGATTAAAAAGGAATGAGGGGAATGAAGATATTCATGAACCCTCATTTTTTGACTATTTAAAAGTTGAAGAAGAATATTTTCAATCAAAAAGATTTAATCTAAATAAAAATTTTTGGCAAAAACAGATCGAAACAATATCGGAGAAAGTTAATTCACATATACCTTTACGCAACTCAACATCTGCTTTTCGAACTGATTTTATTATTCCAAAAACAATTTCCTCAAAAGTAAATTGTTTTTGTAAGAAAAACAATATTTCAATATTAACGTTATTTTCGCTCGTATTTTCAACCTATTTTAATCGAATTACATCTAAAAAAAACATTGTATTTGGTACCACTATTCATAATAGACTTAATTTTAAAGAAAAAAATACTGTTGGAATGTTTGCTAATACAATACCTATAATACTAGAGTTTGATGAAAGCACGTTAGTACTGGATTATATAAAATATATAGCTACTAAATGGAAAAAATCTCTACTTAATTCTCGTTATCCATATGAATTAATTATAGAGGAATATCGGAAAAAATATATGACATATAATTTTTTTGATGTTAATATTACTTATCAAAATGCTAGTACAAGTTTTAATAATGATTTTCAAGTAATCAGAAGCGATTGGTACCTACCCGGAGATCAAATCAATTTTTTAAATATAAATATTAGCAATCGGGAAAAAACTAATAATTACTTAATTGATTATGATTATTTGCTTGATCTGATTTCTATTAATGAAATTGAAAGGATGCATCATCATATACTAAATATTTTGGATAATATAATCAATAATCCTAATAAACCAATCGCCTCAATTGAACTGCTATCCCCAAAAGAAAAAAAACAACTAGTTCATGGATTCAACCGTACTAGAAAGTATTATCCCTACCGAAACATCATTTGGCTATTTGAAAAACAAGCGCAGAAAAATCCCGATAAGACGGCATTAATCTTCGAAGGTCAGCGAATGACCTACCGGGAATTGAATGAAAAAGCTAATCAAACTGCTTGGATGTTAATGGATCAAGGAGTCAAACCAAATGAAGTGGTTGGGTTGTTGATGAAGCGTTCTTTTGAAATGTTCATCGGTATTTTGGGCATTTTAAAAGCCGGAGGGGCATATTTGCCGATAGATCCGAAGTTTCCCAGAAAACGGGTTAGAGACATATTGGAAGATAGTAACTGCCTGATCTTATTAACCAATAAATTCGTCATCGGTAATACAACCTGGAAAGGTAAAATAGTAAGTTGGTCCGCAGTTTACAGTGACGAAAACCGGAATAATCCAAACCGGCGAATTCATCCTAATGATATGGCATATCTAATTTATACATCCGGATCTACGGGGAAGCCAAAAGGAGTAATGATCGAGTACCGTGGGCTCGCCAATACCATCCAATGGCGGACCAAATACTACCGGTTCACTTCCGAAGACGTCTTGTTGCAAATGCCCCCATACAGTTTTGATAGTTCAGTGGAGGATATCTTTTCATTTTTAACCGTCGGTGCTGCAATAGTCATTATTGACCATGGGAAACGGCTTAATTTGAAACATTTAGGACAGTTAATCGTCGATCACCGGGTTACCCATTTTTTGACCACGCCTTTATTATATAATGCAATGTTGGAAGATATTGCCGATAAGTTAAGAGCATTATCAAGCATCACCTTAGCTGGTGACAGTGTCCGGCTCAATTTGGTTCAAAAGCACTTCGCCAAATTGCCACAGGTAAAATTGTATAATGAATACGGCCCGACGGAGAATAGCGTCTGTTCCACGGTTTATCAATTTTCGGCAACGGATCAAGAAGTTATAATCGGGAAGCCGATTAGTAATTGCCGTTGTTATGTTTTGAACCAAGAGCATCACCTGTTGCCGGTTGGAATCCCGGGAGAACTGTACCTGGGTGGAGTAGGTTTGGCCCGGGGATATATAAACAACCCGCAGTTAACCAAAGAAAAGTTCATTTATATACCGGCTATCAAAGAAAGGCTTTATAAAACCGGAGATTTGGCGCAATGGACTCCTGAGGGAAACCTAAAATTCATGGGGAGAATTGATAACCAGGTTAAAATCCGGGGTTATCGGATCGAATTGGGAGAGATCGAATCTAATCTTTTGAAACATCGATCAATCAAAGAAGTGGTTGTGGTTCCTGATGAAAAGGATCCAAACCGGAAATGCCTATGCGCCTACTATGTTTCGGATGATCAGGTTACAGACATGGAGTTGAAAGAGTATTTGGCCAAAAGTTTACCTGATTATATGATCCCCAGTTTTTTTGTGCCGTTAGAACGGTTACCATTAACTACTAATGGAAAGATTGATCGAGATGCGCTTCCAGCTCCGGAACGCAACCGGGAAGTTAGTTTGGCGCTGCCGGAGAATCCGGTTGAAGAAAAAATGGTCCAGGTTTGGCAGGATGTTCTGGGGAACTCTAAAATCGGTACCAATGACAACTTTTTCGAGCTTGGCGGCGATTCCTTGGATATCATTAAAATATTAACCATATCCTATAACGAACATTGGGATTTATCAGTGCAAGACTTTTATAAGAATAAGACTATCAAAAAATTAGCTGCTTATCTTATATCCAAACAGCAGATAGGGGCAAACGAGACTAAAGAATTGGATAAAGTAACTGATTCCGCTGATAGGAAAGGCTTAAAAAGAAAGTCGCTGCAAAAGATGAATTTTGCTCATCCACGGATTGTTAAAAAGGTATTATTAACCGGAGCCACAGGATTTTTAGGTAGTCATATTCTATTTGAACTACTTAAACTGGATAAAATTAAAACCTATGTATTAGTTAGGGGGGTTGATAAAGAAGACGCTCAATCCCGGTTATACCATCGCTTATCCTATTACTTTCCTGATCTTGATTGGAAGCTGGCTGGCGAAAAACTAGTAGTAATCAATGGGGATATTACCAAAACTTTGCTTGGTCTACCGGAACCGGATTATCAACTGTTACGGCAAAAGGTGGATACAGTGATTCATTGCGCGGCGCTGGTAAAACATTATGGAGATGAACGGGAGCTTCAAAGCATTAATGTTTTGGGAGTCCATAATATTTTAAAATTCAGCAAGGATAAATATTTAGCTCATATCTCAACTCTTAGTGTGGCCGGCGATTATACCGCTCAGAAACGCCAGGACCTTCGTTTTGATGAACCCAGCCTGGATATAGGACAAAAATTTGACGATAATTATTATGTTCAAACTAAATATGAAGCGGAAAAAGCTGTTCTTGAACAAATGCAAGAGGGGATGGATGGAACAATAATCCGGGTTGGCAATCTAACCGGCCGCTATTCGGATGGAGTTTTTCAACCGAATATTGATGAAAATAAATTTTATCAGATCCTTAAGTCCCTAATTGAAATCGGGTTTGTCCCTGATTCAATGGCTGAAACAAAAATCGAATTGACTCCGGTAGATTTATGCGCTAAAGCAATTATTAAACTAATAATGATGGAAGAGAGTACAGGGAATACATTTCATGTTTTCAATCAAAACAAGATCAAAGCTAAGGATTTTTTTCAAAGGCTCCATGTTTTGGGTTATACAACCGAATTGATTGAAGCGAGGTTATTTGAAAAGCGTATTCAAGAGATGATCAGAAATAATAAAGCTATTAGCTCCTTAATGGGGATCATTTCTGATTTAAAAGACGGTACATTAGACTATAGTTCTTCAATAACCATTGACTCTCAATATTCAATTGAAACTTTGAAGCATTTAGGCTTTGTCTGGCAACGGATTAACTCTACTTATATCAAAAAAGTAATTAATCATACGCAATCAGTTGCTTTCATTCCCAAAAAATACCGAAAAGCGCAAAGTTCTAAATAGAAAGGTGAAAAGAGGGATCAGCTTGAAAGAGCATATTCGGGTTTTAATTATTGAAGATGAGCCGACCTGGCAGAAGATGATTACCCGTCAACTGAATCAGGATCCGAAGTTTTTAATAGTCGGAATTGCTGAAAATCTTGAACAGGGGATTAATCTGGGTAAGATTTTGGATTATGATTTTATCATTATTGATCTACAGCTGGACCAGACCGCTGAAGACGGGTTTGTAGTATACGATGAATTAAAGAAAGCCCGTAAGATCCAGGCCATTTTTTTGACCAACAACGAAAACCCGGATACCATGTATCGTGCTTTTTTGCATGGAGGGTATTCGTATATTCCTAAGAGCTACCTTAATGTTCTACCCCAAACCTTGCACTATCTATATGAAAATCCGGCCTCGAATCTGATAATGAATGCTGTTCAGGATAGAGTTAAAGAGTATCGCCTGACGAAATTAACCTCGGCAGAACGAAATATCTTTGATTTGCTTAATCAAGGTTTGAAACCGAAAAAAATTGCTGAGGATTTTAATATCTCTTTATATACGGTCCGGTCTCATATTAAAAATGTACTCAAAAAATTAGCACTAAATGATTATCGCGAGGCCATAAAAAAGCTATATAGTAGTGACTGTTGCAAAATTGAAAACCAACAAAAGTCCTCATCTCCTCTAGACTCTAAATGACCTGGCTAGGTCGATGAAATTTCGCGAGAATTGGGTAGATTTTCTACCCAATTTTCTTTTTTATGCTCAAATTAGTTACTATTTTTGATTATTACCAATTCGGAGAAGTCATATTATAATAGGGTTAAGGGACAAGTACCATTTTTTATAATAATTAGGAGGTTAATTATGACGAATAATCATAAACTAAACCTTAAAAGTAAATCGGCTATCACTAAACTATTAAGATTGTTGTGGGAATTGGACGCTTTGAAAAGCCAAGCCACTGATGAAGAAAGATTAAGGGACTTTGATATTTATATCCGGGATATCCGGCGTTTTTTGGAAAAGGTGTCCTTAAGAGCACCGTCATTAGATGAAATTCAAGTATATATCGATGATTACCAGGGTGTAGTGGAACATATGAAAGTGATCTAAATTCGTAATTATTAAGGGAAGACTAGTCTCCAAGGAAATCAGAGCTGATTTTGATTTCTAATAAATCCAATCTATTGTTGCATTAAACACCAAAAATTAATAAACTGTAATAGATGGATTGAAATGATGGAGGCTGACTTGGGAATGAATATTAAAACAGCGCTAGATTGTATTGGAAATACTTATTTACTTTCCTTGGAAAAATTCACTGGGGCCAAAATTTATGCTAAAGCTGAGTTTTTAAATCTCGGTGGCAGTATTAAGGACCGTATTGCCAAGTACATGATTGAAGAAGCGGAACGCAAAGGGATCTTGAAACCGGGAATGACAATCCTTGAACCGACTTCCGGTAATACGGGGATTGGCTTGGCTTTGGTGGGAGTCAGAAAAGGGTATCGTGTAATAATAGTTATGCCGGAAAATATGAGTGAGGAACGGAAAAAGATTATTAAAGCTTTAGGCGGCGAGCTGGTCCTTACTCCGGCTGTGGAAAGTATTGATGGGTGTATCCGAAAAGCTAAAGAGCTCGAGTCCGGAGATTCCATGATCTACATTCCGCAACAGTTCGAAAATATGGATAATCCTAAAATTCATTATCTCACTACCGGACCGGAGATTTGGAGAGATCTAGATCAACGGGTTGATATCTTTGTCTCCGGATTGGGAAGCGGCGGTACTTTGGCGGGGATCGGCCAATTTTTAAAGGAAAAGAACCCGGAGTTAAAATTGGTCGCCGTTGAACCTAAGAATGTCTCCGCTTTACTGGGACATGAGCCCGGACTGCATAAGATCCAAGGCATTGGCGATGGTTTTATCCCTGCGGTTCTTGATCCTGAAATAGTCGATGAGGTGGTTGAGGTTTCCGATGAGGACGCTATTGAAACCGCCCGTAGTTTAGCTCGGATCGAAGGGCTGTTGGTAGGGACTTCGGCGGGGGCTAATGTCTGGGCGGCCCGGAAAATCTCAGAAAAATGGGGTAAAGATCAAATAATCGCGACTATTTTACCGGACCGGGCGGAGCGGTATTTTAGTACGGCGCTGATTTAACATCTCAATCCGCGGCATAAATACCACGGCTGTTACAACCAAGCCCCATGAATGGGGCTAAATCTACATCTTAAGGACACCTTTGAGACTCGTAATTAATTAAAATTGAGATATAATCGGTTGGTGGCTAACCGAAAATCTCGATCCATTCTTTCTAATAGTAAAACATCTTCCATATGGTAGAACCCTTTCAGATTTTGGATAAAAGCCGCCGCCTTTATGGCGCCTTCGGCATAGATGGCTGCGGAATTGGAGCGGTGCAAAATTTCGATCTCTTCGGACTCTCCAGTGAAACGGACTTTGTGGAAACCGTTTTTTTCAGTGGGAAGAGTGCTGAAGCTGACTATTTTAGAGATATCTTCCCTGTGTCCTAATTTGTAACGGTTTTTGCGGACTGCTTCCTTGATTATTTTAATATCATCGGCGATTTTGATTGCCGTGCCGGAATGGGATAGTGTTTCACTTGGGTTTTCGGCTTCGGTTATTTCCACTTGATAATTAGGGATTAAACGAGCGATGGTTTTAACGATCGATAATAACAAGTTTATCCCAACCGCAAGATTAGGCGCATATACCAGCCCGATCCGATAGTCTTGTACTAGATCTTTTAATTGTCGTAATTGGTGATTGCTAAAACCATTGGTCCCAATGACCAAGTGAACACCTTTCTCGGCAAGGAGCGGGGCGTTTTTGAGAGTTGCCTCCGGGGTAGTAAAATCGATGGCTAGTTGGAATCTTTTCCGTTTACATTCTTCAACTAAAGAATCGGCGTTAGTAATCAATAGGTTACTATCGGTATTAAGGTAATTTTTAATGGGCGTTCCGGTTTTCTGGCTGCCTGGTTTACATACAACCGATAGTAGGTCGAATTCATAAGAATTTAATATTTTTTCCGCAACAACGCTACCGGCTTTCCCCATTCCCAACAAACAAGTTTTGATCATATGTAGTCACCTCATATTAATCATGAAATTTTAGCGATTAAGATTCAAAATCGGATCACAATAAATGTTGCAATTTCCCTCGGTTGATCTATATTATATATTTTTATAATAAGAAGTTAATTAGTAAATACATGGCAATTTTAGTTAAGTACCTTTTTGATGATCTGAATATCCCAGAATATTACAAGTAAAAGGGGTTTGGTTGGCCAAAATAGTCTGGATTAAATGATAAGAGGAGTGTTCAAGATGAACGGGGCTGGGTTAGTCTTAGAAGCATTTGTCGAGCCCTATGGGGGTTTAGTAACAAAAAGCTTATTTTACAACAGTCCCTAATATGGCGTCCGTTATTTAAAATAAGCTGTTAATAGTTTTGCCCAATTGAAGATTGGATTGGACATAAGCTTTAAATTTTTGATTTAGCCGTTTGTTAGTGTCGGGGATTTGATCTTTTCCCCTTTCGGTCCGCAACTCTTCGCGAGCCTTCATTTCCATTCGGGTTGCTGAAGCCGCTACAGCCCGATCGGCACCGGAAGGGTCGGCTGGAGCTAAGGCCGCTCTTTTGATAATTTGGGCTTTTCGGATCGAGGCTTCGGGGTTATTTGGGACCGGAGTTATATCCAAAGAAACACGCCCGCCGACTGCGTAACGTTTACCATCGGGTCCGGTAGTATAACTATAAACAGGACCACTTTTAACATATCCTCCGGCTACTGCCACATGTTGTAGTTCATGAGTTCGAACTTTCTGATCGTTTTGTTTTAATTTTTGAATGATTCGTTCTGCTTCAGGGCTTAATTCCCTTGATGGATCCGACTCTTGTTGTGATTTGGAGCCGGTATTGGTGGAATTAGTCGCCTGATCTTCATTTTCGGATTTGGCAACTGGTTTATCGGGTTCCCCTTGATATCTAGCAAGTGCCCGTTGGGCTTCTGGAGAAATAGTAAGCTTGACCGCACCGGGTTCTGAAGAAGACTCCGGCTGGGCCCTTGGAATATTTTTAATGAATGGGGTAGTATTAGTTGATACCACCGGTAAACTGGTCGCTAAGGTAGTTATGTTTTGGATCATAAACATAAACCTCCTAATATAACATCGTCATTTTAAAACAAATCCTTTAATTACAGATTAAATAGCTCTTTTGACCTATTTATTATGAGCGGGATTAACCGATATTAATTAGTAGGAAAAGTTCAATAATTGCTAAATTCATTTTTTACAGAATATACAAAAACAGATGGGGGGTCAAAAAATGGCTGTCAACTTTGATCCACGTTTAAATGGAATAAACACCAAAGTGAATACGCTAGTCGGTATAAAACAATACCGGGAAGTAAAAAAAGTAATGGAAAATTTCGATTCAAAGCTTAACCTGGAGATGGAGAAGGCTTCAAAAGTTGATCGAAAAATAAAATGAAAAGAAAATTCCTCTCGCTATTGGCGAGAGGTTGAATTATCTAATTGGGGCAATAATATCTATGGGAAGGAGAATGGAGATTGCTAATTAGTTTTCCGGGTGGAAAAAAAGTAAATGCTGACTATAAGGGATTTATCATTAAGACCGATCAACCTGAAGGAGAAGGGGGCGAAAATTCCGCTCCGTCCCCATTCGATCTTTTCTTATGTTCCATCGGGACTTGTGCTGGATTTTATGTGCTTGATTTTTGTCAAGGAAGACAAATACCCTCTGAAGGAATCGAATTATCGCTTACAACTGAGAAAAACCAAGAGACAGGTTTGATTGGAAAGATTATGGTGGAGATCAAGTTGCCGGCGGAATTTCCGGAAAAATACCGGGAAGCGGTGATCAGAGTAGCTAACCTTTGCACCGTAAAAAAGCATTTGGCTAATCCTCCCGAGTTTCAGATTTATACATCGAATAAATAGTTGTCAATCAACAAAAAAACAGAGGCCATCGGGTAGGGGACCTCTGTTTTTGAATTAAAAATTGGTTATTTCTCTTAATTTAGCTCCGATTCGATTTCCTTGGCAACCGAATCTAACACAGCCATGATTTTATCCGCTTTTTGACCAAGAACATAGGCGATTTTTACCGGTGATTTCGAAGCTGCGATTAACTCCTCCATAGCTTTACGAAACCTCTGATAATAATTTTTGAAGAATAGCTCAAAAACCGCAAAGACTTCGTCGGTTTCATTTTCTTCGATTACTGTAACGCCGCGGACCTCCTGATAGAGATTGAACAACTTACGGTAAACTTGGTCCTGTAACTTTCCAAATTCGCCTCCGGTGGCTTCGGAAAGCATCCGGACGGATTTCATCTCCAAAACATCTTGAAACAAAGTCCGTTCAAAAAACTCCTCTTCATCGATGATGGTTTGAGCAATAGAATCATTTTCCGGTACACTTACATTTAAATCTGCTTCAGTAGCTAACATGTGAATCCTCCTTTATAAATTTGAAAATGTAGAGTAAATAAATTACTATTAGTATTATTTTCCTATATTTCCTGTTTTATACCTTAGAAAAGAAATAGTTTTTAACTGACTATCGGGTAAGAAGGGCTAAAGTCGATAATTCCAGAATTGACTTTATAGCCACCTGTAATAATTCTTTTGTTCAGGTTTGGTTTTAGGGGTCTGATTTAGATAATTTAGTTGCGGTTAATGGTTTTATCAATTAAAATAAAGATATTATATTTAGAATCCAATTGAAATAGGGAAGGATATATTGAAGGAGAGAATGCCGTGATTTCCGCCAATCAAGTAAGGACTGAATTTTTAGATTTTTTTAAAGAAAAGGAACATACGATTGTCCCGAGCGCTTCGTTGATACCGGAAAATGATCCTACTTTGCTTTTTACCAACGCCGGGATGAACCAGTTTAAGGATGTATTTTTAGGGACCGGGACCAGGAGTTATAAACGGGCCGCTGATTCTCAAAAATGTATCCGGGTGAGCGGTAAGCACAACGATTTAGAGGAAGTAGGACGCGACACCTATCATCATACTTTTTTTGAGATGCTCGGTAATTGGTCGTTTGGGGATTACTATAAAAAACAGGCGATCCTATGGGCTTGGGAATTATTGACCGGACGTTGGAAACTTCCCAAAGACAAGCTTTATGCTACCGTATACGAAACTGATGAGGAAGCCGCGCAACTTTGGCGGGAATGCACCGATATTAATCCGGAACATATCATGAAATTCGCGGAGAAGGATAATTTTTGGGAAATGGGAGAGACGGGGCCCTGCGGTCCTTGTTCCGAAATTCATATCGACTTAGGGCCGGAACGCTGTGATAAAAAGCATATTCCGGGTCATGTCTGCGGGGTCAATCTGGGATGCGCCCGTTATATTGAACTTTGGAACCTGGTATTTATCCAATACAACCGGAAACCCGACGGGTCCTTGGAAGAACTACCCGCCAAACATGTAGATACCGGGATGGGGTTTGAAAGAATCGTCTCCGTTCTCCAGGGTGAACAATCTAATTATGATATTGACTTATTCCGGGAGATTATTTCCGGGATTGAAAAAGTAACCGCTCAAAAATATGAGGGGTCCGAAAACCAGGTGGCCTTTAGGGTCATTGCCGACCATATCCGTTCTTTAACTTTTGCCATCGCTGATGGCGCGATTCTATCCAATGAAGGCCGGGGTTATGTTTTGCGCCGGATCTTAAGACGGGCGGCCCGTTTCGGGCGTACCTTAGGAATGGAGGAACCTTTTCTCTGCCGGATCGTGCCTTATCTAGTCAAAACCATGGGAGACGCTTATCCGGAACTTAAGGAAAAACAAAACCATTGCGAAATGGTGATCCGGGCTGAGGAAGAGGGCTTCAACCGGACTCTTGATAAAGGAATCGAGCTTTTTGAGGAGATTGCTCTCCGCTTGAAAGAAGAAGGAGTGGACCTTATTGCCGGGGTTGACGCTTTTAAACTTTACGACACCTATGGGTTCCCCTTGGATTTGACCCAGTTGATGGCGGAAGAAAAGGGGCTAACAGTAGATATCGACGGGTTTGACCGGGAAATGGAGAAACAGCGGGCCAAAGCGCGTGAAAGCGGCAAATTTGTTATGAACGAGGATTTGACCAAGTGGGAAACGGTAAAAGATATTCCCCATTCCCGGTTCCGGGGTTATGAAAAGCTTAACAGCCAAGCCGAACTAAGCCTAATAGGAGAAGACGACCAATTTTGGCGGCTCGTCTTCAATGAGACCCCATTTTACGCTGAATCGGGCGGGCAAGTCGGAGATATGGGAATGGTGGAAGCCGGTGGTATTACTTTTCAAGTCGTTGATACCATTAAGCAAAATGAACGAATTGTTCATCTGGTCAAAAAAGAAGGAGTATTTCCGAAGGAGAACAGCTATTCATTAACCGTTGACCCAAAGCGGCGTAGGGATACGGCCTGCAATCATACGGCAACCCATCTATTGCAGGCGGCGTTAAGGAAGGTTTTGGGCGAGCATGTTAACCAAGCCGGTTCTTTAGTAACACCGGAACGGTTACGCTTTGATTTTAATCATTTTGAGAAAATACCCGAAGCAAAATTAGGTGAAATCGAAGAACTGGTCAATGAGGTCATCGCTGAAGGGATTCCGGTTTGCGCCATGGAGAAGGACTATCAAGAAGCGATCGCTACCGGAGTAACTGCTTTGTTTGGTGAAAAATACGGCGACCGGGTCCGGGTCATTTCAGTCGAAGGGGTTAGCCGTGAACTGTGTGGCGGGACTCATGTAGCTAATACTGCTCAAATCCGATTGTTTAGAATAGTGACGGAAAGTAGTGTTGCTACCGGTATTCGGAGAATTGAAGCCGTAACCGGAACTGAAGCTTTGCAACTCTATAATCGGGAAAGAGAAGTTATGGATAAAATCTGCCGGACATTAAAGACCGATCTCGACCAAGTGACCGTCAAAGTGAATAACTTGATTGAGGATAATTCAAAATATCAGAAGGAATTGACCAAAGCCAGCCATGACCAAGCTTCCGGTCAGGTAAAAGAGTTGTTCGACCGGATTAAAACCATTAATGGTATTAAATACATTACGGCCCGGGTTGATGGACTTAGTATGGAATTATTACGTGAAGCCGTTGATAAGTTACGTGATCAAATGGGTTCCGGAGTAGCTGCTTTGGGATCGGTCCATGAAGGGAAAGTAGCCTTTGTAGTTGGGGTCACTAAAGATCTGACCGGTAAGGCACAGGCCGGTTCGATTATCAAAAAAATTGCAGCGGAGACCGGCGGTAGTGGCGGTGGCCGTCCCGATCTAGCCCAGGCAGGCGGTAAGGATGTCTCGAAAATCGACCAGGCGCTTCAAGCCGGGGAGAGGATGATTGTTGAAATAGTGGGGAGATAGTGGAATTATAGAAGAGGAAGATAGATTCGACATAACAATAATACGGAGTTGATCCATTGTACCTGGTAGACTATCATATTCATACCAAACGTTGCGGGCATGCTTGTGGGGAAGAACGAGAGTATGTTGAGGAAGCACTGAACAAAGGCCTTCGGGAAATGGGATTTTCCGATCATGTCCCCCGGTTTTACAATCCGCCTTCTCCGGAGGTAAAAGTAACCGAGCGGGGGATGGTTCGGGAAGAGTTGGACGGTTATATCGAGTCCGTCATTAAATTGCGGAATGAATATAAGGATATTTCGATCAAACTAGGGTTGGAAGTTGACTTTGTCCCCGGTTGGGAGGAAGAAACTGCGGCGATAACCACTCAGTATCCCTGGGACTATATTATTGGTTCGGTCCATTTTATTCCCGAATGGAGTTATGGATATATCGCCAATGAAAAGGAGCATGAACCGGAAGAGATCTATCCGGTATACTTTGATCAGATGGCCCAAGCGGCTGAAAGTCGGCTCTTTGATATTTTGGCCCATGTGGATTTGCCGAAGCGGTCCTTTCCCAGACTAGATCCGGGAAAAATGGCTGAACTCCATAAAGATTTAGCGATCAGGCTAGGAAAAGCGGGAGCGGTCATTGAACTAAACTCTTATGGAGTGCGGGGTTCAAAATTAGGCGATGTTGGAGTTTACCCGGATCAAGGTTTATTGCGCCTCTGCCGCCAACATGGGGTAAAGGTTACGATCGGTTCCGATGCCCACCGGCCCCGGGATGTAGGGGCGGATTTTAATCGGGTTACTGAGTTGCTTAATAATGTAGGATACCGGGAAATTGCGGTTTTTAATAAAAGAAAACGCTCGATGATTGAATGGGAGGACTAGTCCTCCTTTTTTTATTGAGCGGTGTCCGTGACACCGGTTGACTTTAAAATTCGTTTCAATCTTGCTAAAACAAGTTTTAGGTAATTTGGTCGTTTATAGAAAAATCACAATATAATCTCTAACAGTAGTTATATGGAAACGCTTCATAATTTCTCATTCAAAAGAAGGAAACGGAAATCAATTATCGAATATAATTGGAGCTAGTTTCCTTTTTTGGTTTATTTCACTTACAGCGGAATTATTGCCAAGCTTCTTTGGAAGGAGTGTCATCATGGGATCGTCCACAATGGAGTTGGAGGAAGCCCTCCGGTCGGCGGATGAGTTGGTTGATTATGACACCTCGAATCGCAAGTGCTTTTATGTGCTCCGGGAGCAGCCCGCAAGGACCGGGGACCGGATTCGCTTGACGGAATTGGGCAAAGTTTTGCCGCTTCGGGATATACGGAATAATCAAATTAGGAATTTAGATAAAGATACCTATTTCATCGAAACGGAAGGGAACTTCTTCCCGGATTTCATCGAAGAGTACGGGATTTATCTGGCAGCGCTCCCCTTTTTGGAATATTTGCAGAGCCGGTTGAATTTGGGCAATATCGAATACAACCGGATTGTGATCAATGTGAATCAAGATAACCGGAGTGAGGAATATGCGCTATTTATTCCGGAAGTGATTGACGCTGTCATTGAGGGAAGCACCCGCTATGATAAGAATAATATCCTAGAGTTCTTAGAGATCGATGAAAAAAAAGTCGGACAGTTGGAGATCTTCAAGCTCAAGGACTTTCCGCACCTAATCGTCACTGCCAAACTGAACCGGCTGGCATTCACCGGATATGAATGTCTGCGACTGGAGAACTTTTTCAACTATGAAGCGGAACGAGACTGCAACTACCGGGAACGCCTCCAAGGGACGAAGCTGGCGGCGGTGATTAAAAACTATGAGCGGTTGGCCGACGCCACCAGCGATATCAATTACCGGTTCAGCCTGAGGCGATTATTGTACCAGTATTACATCGAACAAGAGATCCGGCAAAACCTGCAAAAGTTCTGTGATAGTCAACATGGATTCCCTCTGGCCGTCGAGAAGCTGAGTGATCGGTTCTTGCTTTTCTGTTGGTCATGGGAGGACCAGACAATCCAACTACTCCCCGAACAGGCGGAATACTTCGAATACCCCGGCTTTACCTTGTCTACCCTTGGGCCGGTGGTCCAATTTATCAACCAGCTCCCACAAAAACTGGTGGAACCGGCGCGGGCCGTTTGTTGGGAAACAATCTTAAAGCTGATGCTGGCAGAGTCGCAAATATTCGCTAAATATCCGGATATTCACGGTGAACAACGCTTCCGGATCTACCTGCATCAAGAAACATCCCGGAGTCTTAATCCGGCGCTCATCTATGATTATCAAAGCCCTTTCCAAAAGAGAATGGAAGCGGCCAACGCCTATCAAGATCAAGACCTTCTTTACCAAGATTTACGGGAGATCGACTTTAGCAACAAAACCTTGACTGGAAAGCGGATCGAAGGCTGCGACCTGCGGCGGGCTAATTTTACCAATGCAGCTTTGAACGGGACCGAGTTTAGCAACTGCGATTTGGCAGGAGTGGACTTTTCCCAAAGCCGACTAGGACAAGCCAAGTTCATCTGTTGCAACTTGGAACGGAGCCAGTTTCGACAATCGGATCTGCAAAAGGTCCAATTTGTCCAATGTAACTTATGGCACGCCGGTTTCATCAAGAGCGATCTTACTGGGGCTGTCTTTGAAAAAATAAACCTGGAACAAGTCCTTTTCTACAAGTCAAAACTCGGCGGGGCTATATTCGACCTCCAAGAGATCGCCCGGGATACTTCATTCGCCCTTTGCGATTTGAAAAATACCGTCTTTAACGGCAGCGAAGATGAGACGGTCATTTACAGCTGCGATTTCCGTAACACTGACTTGAGCGGTTCCCGGTTCACTATGGCGGAAATATATAACTCCAACTTTACCAAGGCCAAATTGACCCAAACCGACTTTAACGGTTGCAGCCGGATCACCGGCTCTAACTTTCGATATTGTTCTTGCGTGGAGTTGAATCTAGCGGAAGTCACAGTGGAGGAGTGCGATTTCAGCTGGGTGGACCTTTCCTGGATTAAGCCCAAAGCCGGGGTGGATTTTGTTGATTGTGATTTTACCCATACCAATCTGGCGGGGTTTGATTTTGGAGTGGGCGGATATAAGTACTCAAATATATTGTTATCGACAAATTTATCCAATTGCTGGATGGAACAGTCGGATTTCAGCGCTAGTAAGCTTTTAATGACTAATTTCAATGGGGCTAAAATTAAGGATTCCAAGTTTACCCAAGAGCAATTGGAATGCCTTGAGCTAACCGCCATGCAGTTAAGAGAGGTTAAAATTATCGCAGGGGAGGATATCAAATGAATAATATAACTAATCAAGGTAATGCCACTACTCAAAAACAACCAATCACAATCAAATTCACGGACATTCATTCGGTAAAGCTGGGAGAAGAAGTGATTTTTAAGGAGGAGCCTAGTAGTGTAAAAAAAACGCCGGTCTATATGCATGAAATAGCGCAAGTGACAACCCCGAAGCTAACATTGGACTATTTACAGTTGGTCCAGAGCGTTAATGACCATACTCGGGTTACTCTAGGTTTTTACAATCTAACTCCGAAACTTCGAGATAAGTTTCTAAATCTAACGAATGAAAAAACCCCAATTCTGATTCAATATGTTGATCCAAAGGATCTTTTAAAAACGAAGGAAAACGATAATCCAGAAGCGATAGTAAATGATAGTTCAAAAGCGAGCAATAATGATGAACTAAAACCGAAAATCCTTTTTCAGGGCGTTGTTACTAAAATTAACGCCAAACTAAAGGGAGCCCTTTATTATTTGGAAATAATGGCGAACTCTTGGACTAATGAGTTGGATCTTAAAAAGAAGACCCGTTCGTTTAGTAAACCAAATTTAAAATATACGGAACTCTTTAAGCAGATTGAAAGTGAATATCCGAAGGCAGTGATAAGCGATATTATCACCGAAAGCACTCAACTAGGCAATCTCGTTTTACAGTATCAAGAGACGGATTGGCAGTTTTTGAAACGAATCGCCGCAAGCTTTGGAGCGGGCTTGGCTGTTAATTTCATTTCCGAAAAGCCCAATTTATCGGTAGGAGTATCAAAAGATGCCGGAATTACCAAGATTAAGGTTGATAAGTCAAATTTGCTGACATGTATCGCTAAACAGGCTTATGACTATGATTATACTTATGAAGACGATACTAAATTACATTATAAATTAACTACTCAGCAGTATTTGAATATCGGGTATCCGGTGGAAATAATTGACCCGCAACAAACCCCACAACTTCGACAAACTAAACAAAATCAACAATCTCAACAACAGGAACAGCCAGGATTGGTCTTATATGTATTCCGTTCCGTAGGAACCATGAAAAGAGGTGAGGATCTTATCTGGGAACATACTTTAATCCCGGAACAGGGTTTGACTAAAAAGTGGTATCCCAACCGGAGGATTGCCGGAATCTCCTTGGAAGGAGTTGTCCTCGACCGGATCAACGATAAAGCTTTGGTAAGGCTGGAAATTGACTTAAAGCACGGCGGGGTTGCGAAAGACCAGTATAACCCCATTCGACCGTATAGTGAAGAAACATATTTACGGGAGTTCTGGTATTATCAGTGCGCCACGCCTTACACCGCCGAAGGAAATACCGGTTGGTACTGCATGCCGGAGATCGGCGACTCGGTGGAGATCCATTTTCCGACCGAACTCCCAACCGAAGCTTTTATCAGCCAATCGGTCCGGAAACAAAGCAAAAAAGGTCCTTATCTAAAAGTTAACGATTACAATACCAAAATTTTCCGAACTAAGTTCGGTAAGGAAATACGTTTCGACCCTAACGAATTGACAATTACCATTCAAAAATACGTCCCCAGGCAAAATAATCAAGCGGAGCGAGTGGAGAGCCCTGAGTTAATTATACTAAAGCTAAACGACAAAAACGGGGTTACTCTAACAACCGACTTACCGGTGAATATCAATACCAAGAATGATCTGGCCATTGCTTCAAATGAGGGAAGTGTGAATATCACCGCCGGATCTGAATTGAATGTGAACTGTAATGGGAGCAGCATTGCCATGAAAGACGGAAATACCTTTCTTAAAGGGAAAAAAGTCAAGACCAATTAGGCGGGATGGTGTTCTCTTATTCGAAGTAGTCGTCCATGTTAGTTATCCGTTGACTAAGTGAAATTATATAAATGAGGCTGATGTGGATCGACAAGTATGAATCTTCAACTCAAGAGTTTCAATAAATTTATATGGAAACAAAGATAGAGGTGGTCAAGTTGGGAGTTGCTCAAAAAATTAAAATTACTTTGATCTGGGAGAATGGAACGGAAGAAGAGATTAATCCGAATCATATCAAGGACCTTCGAATTACCAAGAAACTTAATGATCATGTGAAGCTCTTCTTTTGCGGCGGCCGGATTGAAGTTAACGAAAAAGAAGATTTCTTATCCCGGACCAACGGGGAGACCCGGGTCAAGGTTACCTATACCGGCGAGAATTCCGAACCGGCCTTAATCTTTGCGGGAGTCGCCACCCGGATCAAGCTTTGGTTTGTGCCCGGAGAAAATTATTATTATATAAAGCTGAACGGTTCTTCGGAAACCTATTGGCTGGGTTTGGTGCGACGGCGGCGTTCCTTTCAAAATAAGGAGATGCCTTATGAAAAAGCCCTCGACAAAATTGCGCAAGGATGCTGGACAGCCGTTATTTCCGCCGGTAAGGAGTTAATGGAGAAAAACAGCAAAGAATCAAAGAAGTTGGGCCAATTTACCTTACAGTACCAAGAGACGGACTGGCAATTCCTGAAGCGGCTGGCTTCCCGGTTTCAGACCGGACTGGTTCCGGACCCAATTGCTACCAAACCGTCCTTGTGCGTAGGATTGCCTGAGGGGAAGGAATATTCAATTAATGAGCCCCATATTTTATGGATTAAAAAACGTATCGACAAACATCGAGTCATCGAAGTAAATTATGACAAAACCAGCATTCCGGAGGAATACGTCTATTACAAGCTACGGACTGATCAATTCCTTGATATCGGAGATACCGTTACCCTTCCGGGAATCCAGCCGTCCCTTTATGTTTATCTTTCAAAGGCATATATCCTGGGCAGCGAATTTTACTTTGAAGCCGTGGTAACTCCTTATGGGGGACTGCGCCAGAAACCCCGGTATAACCGGCAGCTGTCGGGAGTAACTTTGGAAGGATATGTAATTGAAGTAGGAGGTCCGGATGATGACCCGCTCAAGGATAAGGTAAAAGTAAGAATCAATTTTGACGATCTTACCCCTCCCGAAGAAGCGGCCTGGCTTCCTTATGCTACCTATTATAGCGCTGAGAATCACACCGGGTTTTATTGCCTGCCGGAACTTGGAGATTATGTTAAAATGCGATTCTCCTCAACTGATGAGGACAAATCGATTGTTGTCAGTTCGACACGGCTTGAAAGAGATCGGGAAAAACTAGTGGATCATCTTAATACTAAAATGTTTCGGACCAACCATCGAAAAGAGCTGGCATTGACCCAAACCGGGATAACTCTCTCCGGAAAGGAAGCCAATTTACTGATCCGGCTTGACCAAGATAAGGGAGTTACCATCTCTAGCCATAATGAACTGGAGATCCGGTCCAAGGGCAACCTGAACTTGCAAGCGGGCAGGAAAGTATTGATCAGCGCCAAAAAGGCGGTTGATATTAAATGCGGCCAAAGTAAGGTGGTGTTGAATGAGAATGAAAAAAGCGGGATGATTCATATTTTTGGGTCGAAGGTGAGGAAGGAACAAGGGGCTGCTGTTGCTTCTAATATTCAGTTTAAGGAAAATGCTGCTAAAGAAGTTGGGAGTGAAGAAAAACCAAGAAAAACTGGAGAACTATATATTGTTAATTCTCCATCATTTCCTTGGTATATTAACGAAAAGGCCGAAATGCCGGATGGGGTCTTAACTGCCAAATGGAAAAACTTTAAAGGTAAAACAAAATATAGTTGGGATGTTACGATTGGGTTTGATATTACAGTTCATTATCCTAAAGTTCTAACCTTAAAAGATAGTGATGATTCTGAATGGGAAAAACGAGATGGTATGCTGGGGACAAGGGATATTACACATCATTTCACTTTGGATACAATTAGTCCTACCTTAAAACTTCAAGACTTGTTGAAGGAGAAAAAAATTAGTTATTGCGGTGACGACATAATTGTAAAAGTATCGGCAATGGCTAAGGGGAAAAAGTATAATGATGAGCTAGAAGGTAGGATATTAGGTAGAAATCCTTCTACAAACGATGCTTCAAAATATTTGGAAGAAGAATTAGAAGAATTATTTAAAAAAGTCAAAAAAGAGCATAGTGATTTTCCACTAATTAAAGAGGATGCGAAAATAATTAGAACAGTATTATTTGGTAACGAAAGTAGCTCCCATCATTTTCATGAAAAATCAAAAAGTCTTATTGGACTTCCACTATATGGGCCTCCAGATGGCTGGGGAATAATGCAAGTAGATCCTCCTGAAAAGGAAGAGGCGATATGGAGCTGGAAAGAAAATATGAAAGTAGCAATAAGTCGAATTAATACTGGATATATTGATAACATTTATAAGATAGAGAATTTTAAGCAACTTAAGGATCATCCTATGACTCGTTGGCAATGGAGGATGCTTTTATATCGAAGATATAATGGGGGTTGGTTTTGGAAATGGAACGAGGAAGATAAATGTTGGCAATGGACCAGATTTGATAAATATGCTTATTGTCTCAAAGCAATACGTATTGAAAAAAAGGAATTTAATATTGATATTGACTCAGATTATAAAGCAGATATTAAGGAAGATAAAGAATCTCTAGTGGATAGCCTAAGAGCATATGCTAAAAAAAATTGGACTAAGTGGTATGGTGACAAATATCCGGAACAGTATTTTAAATTTTAGATTGAACGAAGCAATAATACTCGAAAGGAAGTGGATGAAAGTGAAAAAAGGAAATTGGTTTTTGATATTAGGAATTATAACCTTTATTATTCTGACAGAAATACTTTCCTGCATAAATACTGGGTATACCTATTCAGATTCTTACGTTTTTTTACCTGAAATGTGGATAGATGACAATCACTATTTACAAGAACTTAATCTTGAAACGGGAATTGTTACAAAAAGAAGAATAGGAATTAATTATAAACATAGATATCTTGAAAGAAATGTAAATATTGGGAATGGAAAAATAGCACTTATTTGTAGTGCAGTATTTCCTGAAAAACATTTTGCCGATAGGAATGGTTATGTTTACTTTTATGATACCAACTTGAGAGAATTATTTACATTAAATTTTTTTGCTACAGTTGCAGATGATATTGTAATAAAACAGAGTATTAATGGTACTTTTATGGTAATTGATTACTATAAAGGCACAGATGAAAAGATTCGGAATTATCAGCTAGAGCCATTTAGGTTAATATCAGAACAAAAAACCAATAGATGGGGAGAACTTATGGAGGTAGATGACAGGTATGTATATTATGTTGATTTTGATGAAATTATTGTCATTCGATCAATTAATGGTCTTAAAGAAATAAAAAGAGTTAAGCCCATCGGTACTTGTCGTAAAATCACAAATAAAAAGGCTTTAATTTTAATTTCTAATAAGAATTATCAAATCATCGATCTATGGACTGGTGATAGTAAGGATTTTATTTTTGAGGATCGTGGATATGTTGATTTAAGTGAAGATGGCCAGTGGTTGATGTATCGTGGTGCTGATAAATACAGTTTTACCGGAAAAGTGATTGTTATCAATCTGAGTAATGATCAGAAAAAAGAAGTACAAATTGATTCCGAAATTCTAAAAGAATCAAAAGAAATGACAATAATGCGTTTTGGGAAAGCCTTTTTTATTAGAGAAAAAGAAATGACAGTTCTAGATATGCAGTCCGGAAAAATTACTCATAAGAAATTTATTTTTCAAGATGATATAACAGGACAAAAATCACCATTGGCAATTAAAGCTCAAATAGATAAATTGATTAATCAATATGAAATTTCTTTAATAAAGGCTATTAATACTAACAAATTTTCATTGGTGGCTAATACTCTGACACCTGGAAGCCCTCTATACCAGTCGCAAAAACAGCTGGTTGCTAATCTATATCGCAAACGTATTCAAGAAGATTTAAATGGTTATCATGTTAAAAAAATTCGAATGGTAGCCCCTGGTAGCTGCAAAGTCTATGTTTATGAAAGAGTTGGAATTAAATATCCAAATCAAAAGGAATTTGTAGAGAAAGAATATTATTGGGCTTATACAGTGGTGGGAAAAGGAGATCAGCTTACTTTGAGTGATATTGAGAAGTGGGAAGACCCGGAAGAATTCTGATATATCAGTTATCAACTAGAACGTCATAGGTAAATAATATAATTTCTTGTGGAATTGAGGTGTTTGCAATGGCTACCAGTTATGTTGTAGATGGCGCAACTCTGAAATGTAGTAAAGGCGGGACGTGTAAACTAAAAGTCACTCCGGGGCGGAATACTTTTATCCAAGGCAA
>JAAYEK010000101.1 GCA_012728785.1 Bacillota bacterium
CAATAATTTTATCTTTGTAACTGAAATGATTCTTGGTTCTTTTACAAAAGATTATCCCTTAAAAAGTCAAGATATCATTATTAATGGTAAACACTTTACAGCCATAGTGTACAAACTTCCGATCGATGTAAGATATGATAGCTTCGATAAGCAGGGCCAATACGACCTCTATATTTATCAGCCGGAATTAAAAGAATTTATCCATCTACCCGCTTTACCAGGCAAAGATAAATCAACTTTTATACCTCTGGATAAGAAAAAGTTTGAGAATATTGTTAATCCTCCATTATTACGGAAAGATCCTTCAAGAATAACTAAAACAGATGAAGCAGCTATTTTGAAGCTTATCGAAGATTACGAAAATGCCTTAATAAAAGCAATCAACAGCAATAAGTTTCCTCTAGTCGAAAAATATCTCACCCCCGTAAGCGATCTCTATAAAGCTCAGAAAGACTTAGTGGCTAACCTGTCCAAAAAAGGAATTCAGGAAAAACTGATTGATTATAAAGTGGAAAAAATAGAAACCTCCGATCAAGCTAATGCCTATAAAGTATACGTCTTTGAAAAAATCGGCATTAAGCGACCGGGGAAACCTGAGTTTACAGCTTCGAAGTTTAGCTGGGTATATACGGTTATCTTCGATAATGGGAAATATACTTTGAGTGAGATTAGCAAGTGGGATGGGGGATAAGGGTGTGATAATGTAATCGACAGTATCGGCTTGGTAACGGTTTGAGATGTCTTTACTATCAATTAATTAAGCCTGGTAGAAAACAGCTCCTACGAGCGGCGCAATGACTTTTCGCTGCGGCGGATCCATTTTCAGGCGCGGCCCGGAGATTTTTTCCCGCAGCGGAATGATTTTTTAAGATAGAAAAGGATTAGCTATGTTACTTCGTTGGCATATTTATGGGTCTAATCATGTTTATGGAGACCTCCGAAGCTCCGGGGCAAATACAAACTCAGAAGAAAAAGAGAAGTAGAATAAAAGAAAGATAAGGAGATTAACATGGGGAAAAGAATGAGATTAGTCTTTTTAAGTGTTATCTTACTGGCGATAATGACGGTTTTAGGAAAAGCGGTGGAGATCGCCCGATAGAAAAATTGTTACAAGGTAATGCTGATGACAGGGAGAAAAGAGGAAAGCACTTTGCAGTTTTATGAGAAGGCCGGGTTTCATAAGGGTGAAAAAACGGCGTTTATCATTAGGTTATAATCATAGTAAAGCGACAATTCCTTTTTATTAAGAAAAGGAGTTGAAGTCTTTGAAAGGAATATCCATGAAACCCAGCGAATATTAGATAAAAAATCAATAAAAGGTGATACTCATGCTATTCGTCCGGTGGCTTGATGAAAAGTACTCGGTAAATATCGGGGATATCGATGAACAACACAAAGGATTAATCGGCATCATTAACGAAGTTTATCGGGCAAAGGTTGAAAACCAAAGCCGAAAGACTATCGCTGGGATTTTGGAGAAGATGGCCGACTACACTAAAACCCATTTCCGGGCGGAAGAAGAACTAATGGCGGAACACGGTTTTTCTGAACTGGAGCCCCATCGTAAGGCACACCGTTTTTTCGTCGCTAAAGTCGTAGAATTCAACCGAGATTTTTCTATAAATGATGATTCAATAATCGAATCCATATTGGAATTTTTGAAAGAATGGCTCCTAACCCATATTATGGAGATGGATAAACGGTACATGCCTTATTTGAATGAAAAAGGGATTCGTTAAAAAATCCTATAAATCCTGTTAATCCTGTCTATATAAAACCTTGTTTTTGACAGGATTAACACGGATTTAAAAAACAACAATTATTGCTGACATAGCCTCTTTAGTTAAGTTCCCGGAGCAGCTCAACTGTTTGAAAATATTCAGCCTCCAACGACTGATACTCCTCTTGGTTTCGTCCCCGGTCCAATCCGCTTAATTCTCCTTCCAACCGGGCTAACTTTAATTCCAACCGGATCTTTTCCGCTGTTGTATCGATATTGCTTTCACTTTTAGGGTTCGCTTTTTGATACTCGGAGAGAGCGCCCGGGTATACCGTTAGTTTACCATTCTCCAAATACCAGGTGGTCTCAGAGACTTGTTCCAGCAAATAACGATCATGGGAGACGATGATCAAAGCTCCCTCGAAAGCTTGGAGCGCTTCTTCAAATTTCTCCCTGCTTTCCAAGTCGAGAAAGTTGGTTGGCTCATCCAGCAATAACAGGTCATATTGGCCGACTAACAATTTGATCAAAGCTACTCGGACCCGTTCACCCATACTCAATACCGAGCAAGGTTTAAAGACGGCGTCGCCCCGAATTAATAATCCGGCCAACAGTTGGCGGGCGGGTCCCGGTTGGCATCCGGAACGGGTCACCTCTTCGATGATGGTCCGTTGATTATCGATGGATCGAATCTCCTGATCGAGATAACCAATTCTGGCGGCGGGGGAGATCCATAGTTCTCCCTTATCGACTTGTTCCTGGTTTAAAATCAACCTTAATAAAGTGGTCTTTCCGGCGCCGTTATTTCCGACTAAAGCTGCTTTTTCACCGGGACGGAGGTAAAAAGAGAGGTTATTCAAAAGGACCCGGTTTCCGTAAGACTTGAAAATCCTATCGGCTGTTAGTAACCGGTCCCCGCCACGGCGCAGTTCCTGAAAAGAGAGATTAATGGCCGGCCCTTTCTTGGGACGTTCAATCCGTTCCTCCTCCATTCTTTCCAAACGTTTGACGGTATTTTTAACACTCTTCGCAATTTTCTTGGCTTTCGCCCGGTAAAATTCCTTTTTTCCCATGGTAGGCCCGTCCGAATTGGCCTTGCGGCGGGACTCGCGGTGGGCCTTTTCTTCCCAGGCGGTTAATTTCTGAACAGCATTTTCGATCTTTCGAGCTTGTTTTTCTTGATCGTAATAAGTCTTCATGTCTTGGGCGAATTTGGCTTCCTTGGCCTCTTTATAAGCGCTATAATTGCCCGGATAAGAAGTAAGTCCCGTTTTACCCAGTTCGACAACTTTTTCGGCAACCCGGTCTAAAAAATAACGGTCATGGGAGACAATGATCGCTGTTCCCGGAAAGTCGCGCAAATACCCTTCCAACCAGTTCAATTGTTCCAAATCTAGGTGATTGGAAGGTTCGTCCAGTAGCAATAAGTCGCAACCCTGCATCCATAAACAGGCTAACTTGAGTCGGGTTTTCTCACCACCACTTAAAAGGGAGACTTGCTGGGTCTCTTTTCCGGAGAAGTTGAAACGGGACAAAGCTTCCCGCCAATCTAGGGTCGATTTTTCGGAACCGGCCCCTTCTAAAACCGACTGGAGGGTCCCTTCTTGGAAGTAAGCGTCATCCTGGGCCAAGTAACCGATTTGGACCGGAGCGAAGAAACGGAGTTGGCCTCCGGAAGGCATGTCTATTCCGGCTAAAATTCGTAGTAACGTAGTTTTACCAATACCGTTGGGGCCTACTAAGGCAATTTTTTCACCGTTTTGAACTTCCAAATTGATACCTTTAAAAATATCATGGCTGCCCTTGGTTTGGGCCAAATTTTGGGTAATAAATAGAAACATCCTGTTCACTCCTTAGAGCGGCAGGATGATCGGATTGGGGTATTGGATTTAAAAATCTTTAAAGACTTAAATATACAGTTTAAGGCGATGCGTCTGTTCCAATATCAAAAAATAATATAGCTAACCCGGTAATTTGCCGGGAGGTAACATCCTGCCAAGTATGATGAATATTTAAATTTGGGCTGGAATGTTACCAAATGCGCATTGGCATCTCCTGTAAAGTATTTAATCAGCTTTTATTATAAACGGATTAATTTTGGATGTCAAGATTTAGAGTTTCCTCCGGAAAAGATCAGGACAACAATATCCTTAGTTATACTCAGTTAACAGTTTAATAGGTTCACAAAAACCTCGGCTGCTTTCGAAAGGGGTACTTGTCTCATGATAACCAGCCCCAATTGGCGCTGAGGTATTTTTTCTGCGGTTTTAATCTCAAACAATTCACCGTTTTCTATAGGGGCTAAAGCGCTTTCTTTCAACACATGGGCCACACCCATCCCAATCCGGGCAAACTCTACCAGCAAATCCACGCTTTCCAACTCGATCTCCGGTACCAGATTGAGCTGTTTATCTTGTAAAAACCCATCGAAATTGCGCCGGGTGGAGCTGGCTTTTTCCAACAATAAAAGGGGGTAACCGGCCAATTCCGCCAGCTTGACCTGGCGGTCTTTTAGTTCGTTATATTTCGGGGCTGCTACAAAGATATCCGTAACGTTAGTCAATTCATAGACGGTTACATTTTTGCCGTTTAGGGGCAAGGTAACGATACCCAGGTCAATGGAGCCATTTTTCAAGTTATCGAGGATCTTGGGAGAGGTCCGGTTAATGAACTGCAGCTTGACTTTTGGGTATAGCCGGTGAAAGTTTTCGAGGTAGGGCATGAGAAAATATTTACAAACCGTATCACTGGCGCCGATTCGAATCTCTCCGGAATCAAGGTTCTGAATCTCGGTCAATTTCTGTTCGCCGGTTTTAATAAAATTATAAGCTTGTTCGATATGAGTGAAGAGCATCTCCCCTTCGGGAGTTAATTTGAGGTTGCGGTTATGACGGAAGAAAAGGGTAGCGCCAATTTTTGATTCCAAGTTTTTAATGGCCTGACTTACTGCAGACTGGGTGATGAAAAGTTTTTCGGCTGCATTGGAGAAGCTGCTGGAAGTGACGGTGTGATAGAAGATTTTATAGAGTTCGAAGTTAATGTCCATTTTTTAAGCTCCTTATATTTGATTCTACTGCAACAAGTTAGATCATGGAAGCCAATAGTATTTACTGAAAATCCTGTCCGCCGCGGGTTAAAACCACACGGCTAAG
>JAAYEK010000009.1 GCA_012728785.1 Bacillota bacterium
AAAAGCGGGCTAATTGATTGATCGTAATTAAGCATATCAATTAAATAGGCAATGAAGTCGGACATATCCACATTTACGAACCAAGGCGCCTTAATTAATTCCGGGGTACGATAAGTTAAATTAGTATCATAGACCCGGGCGATAATACCCTCTTCAAAAGCCCGGTTAAAACTTTCCAATCCCTCGGTGAAAAGAGCAAAAGTAACTGCAGCAAAGATTCGATTAGCTTTTCTCCGTTTCAACTCTTTGGCTATATCGAGGATTGATTCGCCGGAAGCGATCAAATCGTCAATGATTAAGACATCCATTCCGGCGATATTATCTCCTAAAAACTCATGTTTAACAATGGGATTTTTCCCATTAACGATCGTTGTATAGTCGCGCTGTTTATAAAAGAGGTTTACATTCAGCCCAAGCATACTGGCATAGTAAATACTCCGCCCCATTGCTCCTTCATCCGGACTAACAACCACCATTTTTGATTTATCGATCACCAGATCCTGCTCTCGCTCAAGAAAGGCTCTAATAATCTGATAGGTTGGAAATAGATTATTAAACCCGGTCAAGGGAATAGCATTTTGGACCCTAGGGTCATGGGCGTCAAAAGTAAAAATATTATCTACCCCGAGCCGCTCCAATTCTTGAAGGGCCACCGCACAATCCAACGACTCACGGGACTGACGTTTATGTTGTCGCCCGCTATACAAAAGCGGCATAATTACTGTAATCCGCCGCGCACGTCCGCCAATGGCCGCGATTACTCTTTTTATATCCTGAAAGTGATCATCGGGACTCATTGGGCAATCCATCCCGAACATCTTAAATTTACAACTATAATTACCTACATCAGCCAAAATAAAAATGTCATGTCCCCGGACGGTTTCATGAATTACCGCTTTACCTTCTCCATTCATGAACCGAAAACAATTAAATTTGATTAAAAAGGATTCTCTGTCAAATCCGTCCGGTAGTTTACTTTTATGATGTTTGGCGGCGAATTCCCGCCTCTGCGCGGATAAGCGCCGGTCGATTAGACCCGCTAATTCTTTACAACCATCTAAGGCAATAATCCCTAGCGGCGCGAATTGGGTTTTATTTAAGTAAAGGTTTTTCCATTCCGTAGGACTCACGATTATTCCTCCTTGACCCGGAAATAGTATAATCTTAATAACTTATTTTTTTAGCGATCGGCATTCTCCGGCCAACACCGAAGGCTTTAGATGATACTTTTAACACCGGCGCAGCTTGTCTTCGCTTAAACTCATTGCGATCCACCGTACGCGCTACCCACTTAACCGTTTCCGGATCAAAATTTAAGGCGATGATTTCTTCAACCGAATAACCTTCTTCCACATAATACTGTAAAATACGGTCGAGAACCGGATATGGCGGAAGTGTATCCTGATCTTTTTGATCCGGTTTTAGTTCCGCCGAAGGCACCTTATGAATTATGGCTCTTGGAATCCTTTCTTTTTCCCGGTTTACGAATTCAGTCAATTCATAAGCAATTGTTTTAGGGACATCGGCGATAACGCTCAGCCCTCCGCTCATATCACCGTAAAGAGTACAATAGCCAACTGCCATCTCACTTTTGTTTCCGGTGGAAAGAGCGATTGACCCGAATTTATTCGAAAAAGCCATTAAAATGTTACCACGAATCCTAGCTTGGATGTTTTCCTCAGTGGTATCAGCCTTTGTCCCTTCAAAATGCTCTTCTAAAACCTCCAGATAATTGTTGTAAATATTAGTGATCGGGATCACCTTAAATTCAATCCCTAAATTAGCGGCTAACTTTCTTGAGTCCTCGACACTACCCAAAGACGAATAAGGTGAGGGCATCGAAATTCCCAAAACATTATCCTTGCCTATGGCATCCACTGCCAGGCAACAAGTTAATGCTGAGTCAAGCCCTCCTGAAAGGCCGATCACCGCTTTTTGAAAACCGCACTTTCTTAGATAGTCCTTAACTCCCAAAGTTAATGCAGAATAAAGTGATTCAATGGATTCATTAGCTTTATATTCTTGATCTCCCAAATTATTAGACTCTACAGTATGCAATTCTTCTTGAAAATAAGGAGCAAGGTAAATCGGGTTGCCTGTCCTATCAAAAACCAGGCTACCGCCATCAAAGATTAATTCATCATTGGCCCCGACTTGGTTGACAAAAATAAAAGGAATCCGATGTTTTCGAGCCTGGTTTTGAACCAACCGAAATCGGATCTCTTCTTTTCCTAGATAAAATGGCGAAGCCGAAATATTTATCCCTATAGTAGCCCCGCTACCAACCAATTTTAAAATTGGGTCTTCCTCATAATGCTTGCTGCCAGGCCATAATTTCGGCTCCTTCCAAGCATCTTCACAAATTGAGATTCCCAAAACTTCATTTTTAAACCGAATTACTCCCACTTCTAAGGCGGGATCAAAATAGCGCGCCTCGTCAAATACATCATGAGTTGGGAGCAATGACTTAGCTTGAGTAAACAATTTAGCGCCTTGATAAACTAGTACCGCTGCGTTAGCTAATCCCTTGCCTTTTTTTCTTCCCGTTGGTACTGGAGCCCCGAATAAGATTCCGGTTTCGGGATGCTTGGACGACTCCATAACTAATCGATCAATCGCTTGATCTACCTTATTGATGAACCAAGACCGTTCTAATAGGTCTTGAGGAGGATAACCAACTATAAATAGCTCCGGAAAGACTATTAAATCGGTCTTACCGCTAAACTCAGACATAATCTCGATTATTCTACACAGATTACCTTCGATATCACCTACCGTAGGATTCAGTTGAGCAATCGTGATTTTCATCCATATTCCTCCTGGACGGTGAATAAATAATTCCTCAAGTCCCTTTAATTATTCTCACCGTCTTCCCACATTCCCTGCAAACGTTCATGTTAAATATTCGTGTCTGAAACCCATCTCTTTCCACTATTAAACTGCCACATTCCGGACAATAGGTATGATTGGCCTTACCCGTATTACCCAGGTAAACGTGTTTTAGATATCCTTTTGCGATGGCCAAAGATTCTTCCATAGTTGTGAGAGGAGTAGCCGGTTTCATTAATCGATAATTGGGAAAATATCTAGATAGGTGCCAGGGTATTTCCGGATCAAGGGCGGCAATCCATTGGGCCATCTTTTGGATCTGTTCCGGCTGATCATTTTCGCCGGGAATAATTAAGGTCGTCAATTCCACATGAATCAGGGAAACCGCCGTCTTTATGTTTTCCAAAACCGGTCCCAGTTTTCCACCGCAAAGCCGTTGATAATAGCTGTCGTCAAAACCTTTAAGATCAATATTGGCGGCATCGGTCCATTTCAACAAATTTCTCCATGGTTTCGGCTCCAAAAAGGCGTTGGTTACCAATACATTTTTTAAACCGCCTTCCCTAAGCTGCGGCATGGTTTCGGTTAAGAATTCATACCAGACGCCAGGTTCAGAGTAAGTAAACGCAACTCCAATATTATCTTTCTCTTGGCGTAACTCATCCGCTAATTCGGCTAACTTCTCCGGAGTCATTGATTTAGTGGGTGATTTTTCACGTGAGATTTGCCAATTTTGACAAAAACGGCATGCCAAGTTACAGCCTACTGTACCCACAGACAAGATCAACCTTCCCGGATAAAAGTGGTATAAAGGTTTCTTTTCGATTGGGTCCAATCCAATACTCGATACTTGTCCGAAGTTTATCGTCTCCAGTTTCCCATCGCGATTAATCCTGACTCCACAAAAACCGGTTTTGCCCACGGCGATTCGACACTGCTGGGGACATAACCGACAAATAAAGTCCCCTTCAGGCAAACGCTGATAATATTCAGCCTCATGAAAGGTGTTCATCTTTTTCCATCCTATTTTATTACTTCTGTCTTCGGTATTCTACATTCATCTTCTTTGAATATGCTCATTTTATAACCTACAAATACCTTACTACCTCAAAACGTTCCAGCTCAACCGGTTCTTTTGGCCCTATTCCCGCCTTTTTTTTGGCGATCGCCACTTGTTCGGCGGCAGTCTCAATCCCTTCCAAGTTAGGCAAGAGCAACCCAGTCCGGTAACCACTTCTGACAATTACTCCATAACGCGCCGGATCAAGTTCCTCCATAGCGGTAATTGGTTCCGCCGGTTTTAAGACATCAACGCTATAAACCAGATCAGCTAACTCATCGATGGAGACCGGTTCAAATCGTGGATCTCGAGTTGCGGCGGAAATGGCATTCTGTTTTACCTCTTCGAGAATATTAGATCGGGTCGGCTCAGTTGTTCCAATGCAGCCCCGGAGTTGGCCATGTTTTTTAATGGAGACGAAAACACCGGCCTTTTCACCGGAAAATTGATTTGAATCATCCAATAGGTAATCTTTTTCTCCCTTTAGGTTACTCTCAATTACTAGCCGGGCATAACGCACTAATAAGCTTTCCTTTTCCCGCCTGGATTTGACCAAGTTGTGACGTGTTTGCAATAATAACTCCACCAAGCTTGGACGTTCATCTTGCGGATGAAATGACGCTACCCCGTAACCGACTCCAAATGGCCCTTGATAACTATGGACCTTACTCTCAAATTTAAATCCATCAAGGGCGCCCAGAAGCATTATTAAACTCCGGAAACCGCATTCAGCGGCTTTTTCAAGTAAAACCGGATCTAATTTAAAAAATTCTTGAACCGCACTTTGATTAATTAATTCAACCATTTTATGGTCAAATTCTTCACCATGCGGATCATACGGCGCCGGGGCCCCCGGTTTTAAGCAATGGGACAAATCGCCGCTTGCCACCACCGCAACATTCCTTTCTAGATCAAATGCTGCTTCTTGAATAACCTTCCCAAATTGATATAATTCTTCTAAAGGAAGATAACTTGATGGGATTACCACTAGCTTCACTCGGGAAACCCAAGTGTCTTCGAAAAAGGACAAGGGCACCAGAACTCCGTGATCCAATCCTTCGGACAAACGCCCCCGGGAAGCCTCCGCTACTTTCATCCCATAAGCTGGCAAACCCCTTACTACGCTTCGGTCAACTATTTTTTTCGCCAATTCTAGATCGGTTTCCCATTGCCACTGCCGGTCCAAACCAAATCGTTCCAATCCCCCGGTTAATATCCGGTCTTGATAAACAATTAACGCATCTGAATAAACCGTGCCATGGGGGGTAAAAACCACTAAAGTTTCCGGAGGCTCCTGAGCCAACATCTCATTGATCAGACCCATTGCGGTGATTGTATCGTTTATCTGTTCCAAGTCTGCAGGACGGCCTACACCAGTGACGCTAATCGGCGCATGGGGCACTAATACTCCCAATTTGATCATTCGCGATTCTCCCCTTCCACTATTAGAACCCGTATTCCATTTTCAGTTGATAAAACCCATTCTTCCGCCAAACATTTCCCTCCGGGGCGAGTTCCAGTTGTATTCCGAATTTTCCCGGATTCCAACCAATTGTAGTATATAGCCCATTTCTTTCAACACCTGCTATCTGGGGTGAATCATACTGTTTATCCACCCAAAAAAGGCCCGCTTCAATTGTTAAATTAGATTTACGGTATTTCCAACAACTTTTAACTAGAGCGTTTTTTTCAACCCGACTCTTTAGGTCCTCATCTTTTGATAAAAACTGATCCGGATCTTTATAAGGTAACTCTGCATGAAAATCCAGATCTGCCAAACCGACCTGAAAGCTTACGTCAAGGTCTCGCAAAGGCTTGCTTTTAACTTTGGCCTTCAAATTCTGCCCTGTTAAGTAAGGGACTAATCCTTTCTCCTCTTCTTTGGCGCTATAAGATCCAAAAACCTGCCATTGATTGTTAATTCGATATTCTCCCTCAATACCCATCTCCGATTTCCAACTATCAAGGTTGATGTTATCAGGATAATATTTGGTAGCTTCAAAATATGAAAGTCCCAACTTGAAATTAGGAGTTATTCGCCAAGCTAATTCCTGGTTTAGTTGATTCTGATCGTAATCGTTAACCTGATCATTGGGATATCCTTTTGTGGTCTGCGAGAACTTCAAAGAATATTGCCAAGCTTCTTTTCCATATCCCATTTTCACAGTCCCGGTTTCCCTGGTGTATTTCAAATTCTGTTTTTCATCTAAAACAGGATTCCGGTTCTGATTTTGATAATTAAGCTTGAATATGAAATTCTTTCCCATAGTATAATCATAGTTTATTTCGGGAACAAGAATCCGGTAATAGTCATTCCACTGATAGTCGATTTTGAATTGTAATTGATCATAGTCTTCAAGATAAGTTTTAAGATAAACTTTTGAATAGTTTACCTTGTTCTGTGGCCAACTAAATTTATTAGTTAGTTTCAAAATAACGTTATTAATCTGCCAATCAGTATAACAGTAGAGGTCTTCCTCAACTTCTTTTCCCTCGCTAGACCCAACCTTCATGATCAGCTTTTCCACATCACAGTCGGCCCTAACCGGGAAGGTAGTCAAAAATAATAATCCGAATAATATCCACAAAAATACACTAGAGCGCATCTTGGAACTCCTTTGCCATTTTGTGGATATATTTCTAACTGGTTCATATATTTTCCTGCTTTGGAAAATAATAATTTGATTGTCTATTCTCTCTTAAAAAGGTTCGGTTTCCGATTCCCCTAGTAACCCTTGCATAAAATCCCAAATTTCATTAGCATAGTCCGTTAGTTCTTCTCCATCAACCGCTTCAGGAACGGCATTAATCAGATAATCAACTTCATAATGGATCGACTCAAACTCCGAATTAATATTAAAACACTGCCGATAAAGTTCGGCGAACCCTCCTTCACACTCGGTTCCTTGGATAAGCAAGTATGCGCTTAGTAAATTAAAGACGGCTTTTCGAAAAAGGGCTATACTCTCCGAACTGCTAATGTCAACTTTCATTTCGGCTTCTTCAAAAAGCCGGAAAGCTTCATCTAGTAGTTGGTCAATCAAAATATCAACTCCTGACGTGACAATATTGATGCTTATTAAATTATTTCGATCAATTTTATTTTTCCCCTTTTATTATTTCAACCCTAATCCGGCAAACCAGATGAATAGCAAAAATCCTTGCCGGTCCTTCAAGGGACGCTAACAAGGATTTTTGTTTTTTAACAAACCATATTTAGGCTTTAACTTCTTCCAGAGATTCAGCTACTCGCTGGATTCCAGCGCCCAAATCTCTTAACTTCTCATCAAAATTTTCATAGCCCCGGTCAATATGACAAGCGCCTGAAACCTCAGTAACTCCTTCAGCCATTAGGCCCGCAATTACCAAAGAAACACCCGCCCGTATATCGGTACCGACAACCGGCGCGCCACTCAAACGTTCAACCCCTCTAAAAATAGCGGTGTCCCGTTCAACCTTGATATCCGCTCCCATACGGCGTAGTTCATCGATGTAGCGGAACCGGTTATCAAAAACGGTTTCACAGATAATCCCTGTCCCCTCCGCCTTTGATAAGAGAACTCCAAATGGGGCCTGCAGGTCAGTGGCAAACCCGGGATAAACTCCGGTGTCCACATCAACCGTTTTCAAGCGATGATTGCAAATAATCCGGATATCATTGTCTCCTTCGATAATTTCAGCGCCGGCTTCTCTTAGTTTTGAAATAACCATTCTTAAATGTTCGGTAATAACGTTATTAACCTGAACGTCGCCTCCGATAGCCGCGGTTGCGATCATGAAGGTTCCCGCTTCAATCCGGTCCGGAATGGGTGTGTGTTCACATCCATGCAAACTTTCAACCCCTTCGATTTTAATACTGGCCGTGCCTGCTCCCCGGATCTTTGCGCCCATACTGTTTAACAAGATGGCACAATCGACAACTTCCGGTTCTTTAGCAGGATTATCAATAATTGTTACTCCTTCAGCCAATACTGCGGCCAACATCATATTGATCGTAGCGCCTACACTAACTTTATTAATATAATAGGTAGCCCCTTTTAAGCCTTTAGATTTACAGACCATCTGGCCATGTTCGATGGTAACTTCCGATCCCAATGTCTGAAAGCCCCGAATATGCAAATCGATTGGCCGGGTCCCAATTTCATCTCCACCAGGCATCGCAACATCAGCCATCCCTAATCTTCCTAGCAGAAGTCCGGCTGTATAAACCGACGCCCGAATTCGCCGGACTAATTCATAAGGCGGTTGGTGATTTGTAATGTTCGCGCCATTAATGATTACCGATTGTCCGTTAAATTTGACTTCAACTCCGATACTCCTTAAAATCTCGGACATTGTGATAACATCACTATTTAAAGGAATATTGGTTAAAATTACATCATCCTTGCCTAGAGCAGCGGCAAACATCAAAGCCGAGGTGCTATTCTTGCTACCACTAACCCTAACACTACCCTGAAGGCGGTTACCGCCGGTAACCACGAACTTTGACATTTTATAATTCCTCTCTTTCCAAGTACTTTCGGACTAATTCTTCCAAGATTAAGTCCCGCTCCAGACGGCAGATTAAAACCCTAGCATTCTTTTGACTGGTGATATAGGCCGGATCACCAGAGATCAAATAGCCGACTAATTGATCGATAGGATCATAGTCGCTTTCACGTAAAGCTTGGAACACTTCCTTCAAGACTTGGGATACTTCGACTATTTCAGTTTCTTTTGCCTGAAACTTCATTGTTCTTTCAGTATGATCAACCAAAAAAACATCCTCCTTAAACACCCATTAAAACAGGCTTTTTTCGTTTTGACCTATATAATTCGCTTTCAAAAATATTTTCCCTTTATCTTGAGGATTTTTTCTCGCTATTCCTTTTATTGTTAAGCACAACGTAATTGTTTTCTAAACCAATTTCCGGAAACTTTTTCTTGTTCCAGTAAATTGGCGGTGATTAAATCAATCAACGCTTCCTTAGTCTCTAGAAGTTTTTTGACCCGTTCTTTTTGTTCGGAAAGAATTTCATCCATTTCCCCGGCAATTCGTTCTTTACTGGTTAAGTCTTCTTTGATGATTCCGAGTCCGGATAAACCGGTTTTAATAATCTGCCCGGCGATGGAAGTCGCCTGTTCAAAGTCGTTGGCTGACCCAGTACTCCAGGTTCCATAAACTAACTCTTCGGCCATTGCCCCACCAAGACAGATCGCTATTTGATCTTGAAGATATTCCTTAGTATAAAGAAATTGTTCCTGGACCTGCGTTTGACGCATAAAGCCCAAAGCCTTCCCTCTTGGAACCACCGTAATGGTAGCCACCGACTCCGGCCTTAGCAACTCGCTAACTAAGGCATGCCCCGTTTCATGGATCGCTACCCGTTTCAATTCGCTGGACTCCGGTCTCCGGTCTAACTTCTCACCCATGATTACTTTATCAATTGCTTCCCGAATATCTTCCATCATTATTACATCACGTTCTTTCCTAAACGCAAGAATGGCCGCTTCATTAATTAATGATTCCAAATGGGCCCCGGAAAAACCAAAGGTATCTTTAGCCACTTCTTCCAGATCGACTTCCGCGGCTAACGGTTTGCCTTTGGTATGAATTTTTAAAATATGTGTCCGGCCTTCCTTATCAGGGAGTTCTACTTTAACTTGGCGATCAAAACGGCCCGGTCTCAATATGGCCGCATCTAATAGATCAGACCTGTTGGTAGCAGCAATAACTAATATTTTAACCGTCTCACTTGGTTTAAGCCCATCCATCTCCACCAGTAACTGATTTAAAGTCTGATCATATTCCAAATGCGAAGTATGACTACCTCTTTTACCAGCAATAACCTCAATTTCATCAATAAATACGATCGCACTATGTTTATTCGCTTTAGTCGCCTGACTTCTCGCTTTGGCAAATAACTGCCGGACCCGCTGGGCGCCAACCCCGGCGTACATTTCCACGAACTCCGAGCCGGAACTGGATACAAAAGCCGAATCCGTATAATTAGCTGCTGCTTTTGCCAGTAACGTCTTACCGGTTCCCGGAGGACCTATAAGGAGGATTCCTTTCAATGGTCTAATCCCCAATTGTTTGATTTGTTCCTGGCAACGGACAAAATCAAGAGCCTCCGAGAGTTCCCGTTTAGCGATTTCTTGCCCGCCAATATCTTCAAAATTTACACTCGTATCAATTTTAACGACGGATTGATTACCGATTGTTTCTAAATTACGTCCCAGCCTTCCTTGGGACAGAAAGAACAAAGCAACAAAAGCCCCTCCAAGTAACAAGAACGGAGTCAAATCTACTCCGCGCCATAATAAAAAAATCAATAAACCGAGTCCAATACCGGTTACCAACTCCATATACTTATTCAAATAGAGTCATCTCCTTGATTATTATTGACCGATACAATCTTCGAGCGACGTGGTATTGCTTCATATAAATAATGAGTATCATTTTCTAGTTGGATATAGATGAAATCCATTCTCAAGTATACTTTGGCATTAATCGGTTGATAACTATCCAACGCTTGTTTCAACTGAGTATAACTTCCAGATACTAAAGCTTCTTCAAGATAGAATGATAAATCATATCGAACCTGTTTCAGTCTTTGATCAGGCTGTCCTTGAATTTTAAAATAACGCACCGGTTGATTATAATATTGCTCGACCTTTTGTTTGACCAAATCCAATACAGTTTCTAAATTACCCACTTTATCAATTTTTAATTCAACTGATAAACCGTTTGATGTTTCATTCACCTGAAAATCTCG
>JAAYEK010000102.1 GCA_012728785.1 Bacillota bacterium
AGCCATCTTCCAAACGGTACGGTTGATTCTTTATTTCCCAGCCGGAGCCTGCTCCGGCAATCCCGAAACCCCATTCGAACTGATCCATTTTAAATCTGCCATTGGTCGCTTCGGTCCATTTGGTCTCCGCTTCCAACCACCGTCTGAGGGTTAGCCGGATCTCTTCCTGTTTCAAAAAAAGTATCATCTCCGCTAGTTCGCTCCCGGTCCACCTGCGCCATTCCCGGTATTGCTCCGTCATAATTTCAGTGATAATCTCCCAATAACGTTCCATTTCACCTTTAACCAACGATTGGCCCCGTACTCGCTTCCCAAATTCCCGGAGGATGGCGTGATATAAAATACCTAGATCCAGCAGTTCCGGTAGTAAGGTCGGCCTTGGCGCCGGTCTCGCCTTCAAAACGTGTTTCAAGAAGAACCGGTACGGGCAGGAGCGATAATCTTCAATGGCGGTGATTGAGTAAAGATGATCCGCTCCAAACCGGGCTTTTAATAATTGATCTACCCCTCGATCCTGGCCTAAAGCCCCCTTACCCTCAGCACAGTTCCAATCATGGATTTGCAAAGCCAACCTATAGTATTCCTCTTCGCCAAGGAATGCCCGGACTAATTCCAGCCGTTCCGGGCCGATCCGGTCAATGGCCTTAAGCAACGTATAGGCCAACCATTCCTTACGCTCGTTAATGGTATAACATTCCTCAATTGAACTCCGGACTCGGGGCGCTAAACCGTACCGGATAGCCCTCTGCTCCAAATCCGGAACCCATTGGAGAACCTCATCCAGGAAGATAGAACGGTTCCAAGGTTGGCCTCCTCCGTCCTGATCCCGATAAACAAAGTATAGCCTTTCCCCGGCGGTTTGAATGGACCAATAAAACGCAAAGGCTTCTTGATCCCGGTATTGTTCTCCCGTTTCCAACTCAATCCCGATGGACCTTAAGTCTCTCCGGTCAGAAAGCCCCAGTTTCCAATCGTTCACATAAACCCTGGGGAATTTCCCCTGTTCCAACCCGGTAATGAAAGCTATCGGCGCTCTCAACCCCCGGGCTTCCCTAGGCGGAAGGACTCTGATTGATTGGTTTTTCCCTCCGGCCGGTTTCACTGTCAACTCCGACCAATAATCACTGATAAATTGTTGGAAATCCCGGAGGGGCAATTCCTTTTGAAAAAATTTAAGTCCTGTTACCGTTTGCTTGATATCTCCGATAATTTCTATGCCTGCTTGTACCGCTTGAAAGTTCTCCACTTCCAATGCCAATAACTCAAAGTCTTCCGGGAATTTTCCCCCGCCACAGAATTTTTGGCTTTCGAACCATTGTTGGGCCAAATCAAGATAATCCTTTAGCAAAGCCTGTCCCGGTATTTTAGCCAACCAGTCAAGGAGCCCTGCGAGAGGTCCGATCTCAAATCCCGCTTCAGCCATACCTTTGAAGAATTCCTGCTCTCGGGTCAGCTCCAACCAACGTCTCCGGCTGGAGATCGCTCCATAACCTTCGCCCAGCCAAAGCAGAAACCGGTCTCCCGATACCGGGTCGGTCCCCGCATAATAATGCCGGATTAACAATTCCATCTCCGGCCACTGCCAATCATTGTCACCTGCGGTCAACATCTCATAAAACAGATTAAGGGCGGGAAACTCCCGGCCGGTTCTGTTATCGCTTCCCCGGAGGTGTAGCCCGTATTTTTTAAAGATTGGTCCGGCTGTTCTACTGAACTCGCGGGGATTGGGCGTAATAATTAAAAAATCTTCCCACCGGCAACCCGGTTTTCCAAGCATTATTCCCACAATCTCCCTGGCAATAGCCGCTGCCTCCCGGATCGGACCGGCGGCTTGAATCAGCCCCAGCGAATAGTCCTCCGGTTGCAACCCAATCACGCCGGGTTTATCAGTCCAAAAACAATTTTGCAGTTTTTCAAGGGCATTATTGGTGGGGGTAGCCTCGTAATCCGGAAACTTCACCGGGAATTGCCGTGCAACCATTTTTTGAAGAACAGGCGCAGTGGTTGGATCAATGATATATTCAAAATCGAACCAGAACTCCAGTATCTTGAGGTAATCATTCTGTAAAGGAGTAAGGTCGGTAAAACCATAAACCATAACCGGGGCCGTCTCCGGCATCTTTCCCGCTTTGGCCCGTTGTTTGGCCAGCCGGTTTAAGATCAGATCCTCTTCCTGGATACCCCGGTGAATCAGGAGTTGTTGATAGGCTTGGTAAACCAAGGCCAATTCTTTTTCCTTGGCATTTTGATCGAAAGCCCATTCCTTTAAGATCTCCGGTGTCAACCCAGCCCGCTTCCACTCGCGAATCCCCTCCAACAACGCCTGACGGTAACTGGCTGAAAAAGGGATTCGGTTTAAGTAACTTAATGCTCCAGCCTGGGCTAATCTATTAAACGCCTCGGTAATCAGCAGTTCTTGTTCGATGGAAGACGGCCGCCGTCCTTCGATACCGAAACGGCCCACCAACTCCTCGATAAAACCCTCGAACAACAGCAACCGTACACCACCAAGGCCGTTAACTTCAGGCCCGGCTATAATTTCTTCCCGGACCTCATTTAACAGGCTAAGGGTTGGAAAAATAATGATCAAGGAAAAATCCCGGCTTTTGAGAGCTGCTTTGATTCGAGAAAGGACAAGATGGTGTCCTTTCAATTCTCCCGGGACAACAGTATATTTAGGCAAGTAAAAACCCCCTAACCCTATATGGATTCGGATAAGTCCAGGCAAATCCTGCTTCTAAATTAATAGTAATTAACAAAGTGAATTTTTTAATAAGTATTCAACCTAATTCGTGCGCCGGGATACATGAAAATCAGCTGAATTCCCCTAGGTATTTTCTAGGTAAAATATTGAATTCGGCTGTCCAATCCTCTATAATATAGATAACGAAAGGGGTGAATGCCATGAATTATGGCGCCTTTCCCTTACGTTCCGGGTCTTAATCGACCCGATCCAATATAAAGGAGCGCAACTGCGCTCCATTTATTTAATAACTATGCTTATTGGCATCGACCTGTCTCCAATAGATTTTCCAATTCCACCAAGGAAAATCTCTTTGTAAGAGGCGGTTTTTTGCCCGGTAACTCCCGCAGCTGTTTAGTTCCTTTCACTAATTGTTTGGGTTTAACCGGAGCCCGAGTGACTATTACCGGGCAACGATGCTTGGTAAACCCGACTTGAAACCCACGCATATCATAGATAATTCCATCAATATACCAGCCAAGTTGCTTACCGTTCCAACCGTAAATTTGGTCCTCAAATAGATATCCCACTGCTATCCCATTCCACAGGCTAATTATGTTCTCATCTTCATTTTTGACTAAAAATGCTACCGGTTTCCCGGTGCGATTATAAAAAGTGACCTCCATTAAAACTCCTCCCAAAATAACCAAATACCACAGAATATTTATAATTATTCGCTAACGTCCAAAGATTTCCTGCAATGCCGGAGGATACCTTTGGAAATTGCTCCCGCTATTTGTTCCCGGTATTGATCGGTTTGTAGTTTTTCCGCATCAACTTGACTTGACAGAAAACCCACTTCCACCAGAACTCCAGTTAACTCTTTCTGTCTAATGATCAGATATTTTCCGGGGGCAATTTTACCGGGCCTTTCTTGGACAATATTTAACTCTTCCTGAATTAAGCCGGCTATCTCTTTACTTGATTCCGACAGATAGTTATAAAAAACAACCGCCCCTTGCTTGCGGGGGTCCATTGAATAATCGCAATGAATACTTATTAAAAAGGCGCACCGCGTCCGAAGCGCTTTATTAATCCGCCCCATTAGATCCCGGCGATGTCTCCCCTTCCGTCCCGCCAAAAAAGGGGCCAAATCGGTATCCCGGTTTCTAGTTAAAACAACCTTTAAGCCAGTTTGTCGAAGCTGTTTCCCGACTTTTTGCGCTATTTTTAAGTTAATAGCTTTCTCCAAATTACCCTGCCGATCTGCGGTCCCACCATCGACCCCGCCGTGTCCGGGGTCGATTACTACCGTCAACTTTCCAAGAACCCCCTGGGTTTTTCTTACCTGGAAAAGCAGGAATAATGGCCCGACTAGGCAGAATAGTATTCCTAAGACGGTTAAAAAACGGAATATTTTTCGTTTTAAAAAGAAGAGCACCACCATATTAACGACCTCATTTCTAATTGTCGGTCTAACAAAGTTAACCGATCTCTTAGATCTTTTTATTCGTTTTTCAGGTGGATATGATAGCTAAAATATAATTAATAGAGGGTAAAAGTCATGAGCCAAATTATCGAAAAAACATTTCCCCTTTTTCAGCGGCAAAGGCATCTATTATTTGCAGTCTCATTATTATTAATCGGCTCGGCTACTCTGAAAAAGCCGTTGATCTCCGAAGCTAATATCGATTATCGGAATTTTTCGGAAATCGGGGTATCATCATACTATCAAGGGGATTATCAGGGAAGTATCCAAGCTTTTCAAAGAATCCTTCAATTAGATCCTGAAAACGAACCAGCCCGTTTGAACCTAGCGCAGCTAATGAAAGAAAACGGGAATTATCAGGAAGCAATCGCTTATTTAACGGATCTAACCGCCAAACACCCGACGGAAAACGCTTACCGGCTGGCTTTAATGGAGGCCGCTCATCTTGGCGGTAGGCCGGATCTTGTACTGCAATACGCCCGCTTAGCGGAACCGGATCCGGAAGCCCTTTTCTGGCTCGGTTTATCCTGTATGGACTCGAACAACTATGATGACGCTCAATTCTTCCTGAAAAAATCTTTAGCCTTGCAAGACTTTAACCCCATAGCCTATTACTTTTTAGGCCAAGTATCCCTAAAGATTTCCCAATATGAACAGGCTGAGGCCAACTTTAAAAAAGCTATCTCCCAGGACCATAATCTGACCATTTGTTTTGCTCCCTTAATTGAATCATACTTGGCGCAGGAAAAATATCAATCCGCCTATAATTTGTTGCTCAAGGCCGAATCAGCCCTACCCTGGAACCGAACTATAGCTGCCGAGCTTAAAGAATTCAACTCCCTTAGGCCTGAATTTGAAGGAAAAAAACAGGCCGCTTCCGCCGAAAGGCGTAAGATTGCAACCCCACCTACAGTCGCTGCGATAATGGAAGGCCGGGAATTAATTCCGGAAGTCCGGATCGGTTTAATGGAAAAAATCAAACACCTGTATCTCAAGACCGGCGCTAAGTTCCGGTTTGCAGAACGTAATGGCTCTAAAGCAATTACCGGAGAAGCCAATACCGTATTGGTAGTCCGTCAAAACGGAACTCAACTGGAAGTTTGTAATGAAGACGGAGTAACTCTAATCCGTTCTTCAAAACCATTGCTTCTTTCCTATCAAGATCCTGGAGCTACTTCCATTCTCTTCGATGCTCAACATGGGAAAGGTTATTTTTGGGCCGGAAGGCAAGACCGGTGCTACCGGGGCAGCCTTGAATTCCTACGATTCAACCAAGGCTTAACTGTGGTAAACCGGGTTAATGTAGAGGAGTACCTTTATGCGGTGGTCCCTTCCGAAGTTCCTTCCCGGTGGCCGAAAGCAGTCCTGGAAGCTCAAGCGGTAGCGGCAAGGACCTACACTTTCGCCAATCTAGGCCGGTTTGCCCCTCGGGGATTCGATCTATTACCAACCGTTGCTTCCCAGGTATATAACGGAGTCTCTTCGGAAACCAAGTCGGTAACGGAAGCGGTCGACTCAACCAGGGGCTTGATTCTAACCTATAATTCCAAACCAATTGGGGCCTTTTACTATGATAACTGCGGCGGGTACACCGAAAGCAGTAAAAACGTATGGGGCTTTCCCAACCCTTATCTCCAAGCGGTCCCTGATAAATTACTCCCGGACCGGAATGGCTTTTTGGCCCCGGCGGATCTTTATACCTGGTTAAAAAGCCGTCCCGAAGCATATTCCAACCATCCTAAGTATTCCGCCCGGAGCGCTTACCGTTGGTCCCATTGGGTATCCCGGGAAGAAATCGAAACCCGGCTAAAACTTTCTGCAACTGTAGGAGACATTCTCTCTCTCTCCGTAATCGAACGCACTATTAGCGGTCGGGCTTTCAAAGTATTAATCAAAGGGACTAAGGGGCAAAGAATCCTCAAAGGCGATGCCATTCGCTCTCTGGGAGGCCTACGCAGCAATCTTTTCATAGTCCAACCCAAACTGGACAGAGATGGCTTACCGGAATACTTCGTTTTCATCGGCGGCGGTTGGGGACATGGCGTTGGCATGGCTCAAAGCGGCGCGGCCGGTATGGCGGTAGCTGGATATTCCCATGCTGAAATCCTGGCCCATTATTACCAGGAAACCCAATTAATCAAAAAATATTAATCAGGTCTTGCTTGATATTTATTGCCATTCACTGTAGTATTATGTAAGATGGATAAGCGCAACCTATCTTTTAGCTTATAGTTTTCGGTTATAAATCGGGGAGGTTTGTTTTTGAAAGTTCAATTTATCAAATCTCTGATCAAGACCTTGGTTGGCGATAGCAATTTTCTGCTCTTAAAAAACCGGGGCGACAGTCGAGTCTTCAGTGAAAATCATAACATCCTGGTTAAAGAACATCTAGGAAGTAGCATAGTTGTTGAGTTGATAGATGGCGACCAATTATCCGCCGGGGAAATTACCGCCCGGCTTCAATATAATCGCCGGTTTCTTACTGAAAATAAACCGGAGCAAGGCTTTTTCATCTTTGAGATCTTCATTTTTGAAAGCAGCCCCACTCAAGATAGATTAACGGCAATCAACACAGGCCAATTTCAACTGCCTGGCAAGGCATACTTGAAATGTTTATCCGTCAATCTGACAGCCAACACTGTAGAACGGCATTTCAAGGTACCAATAACCGATCTGAGTTTGTCAAAAACCATCAACCGGCTTTTTGCCGAAGGATTTATTGATCTAGTCAGCGATAATGAACTTGAGGAATTAGTTTCCAAAAAAGAAGCGGAGCTAATTACCAAGAAAGACGTACCATCTAAACTGCCTTTACAGTCTAAAATCCCAGTTGTTACCTATGTTTTAATCGGGATCAACATCTTGATCGGATTTCTGTTATTCCTTTTCTCCCAAAAATCAGGCGTGAGTTATGACCGTTTATTATTTGTTTTTGGAGCCAAGGATAATTTACGTATTTTATCTGGAGAATACTGGCGTTTTCTAACTCCGATCTTCCTCCATGCGAATATCCTTCATTTATTTATCAACTGTTATTCCCTCTTCGCCATCGGTGTTTTAGTGGAAAAAATCTTCGGTAGCTTTAAATTCGCCTTTGTTTATTTAGTCGCCGGAATCACCGGCAATATTCTGAGTTTTATTTTTTCGTCCAATCCGGGGGTGGGCGCTTCAGGCTCAATATTTGGTCTTTTAGGAGCATTGTTGTTTTTCGGAATTATTAACCCGGCCCTTTTTAAATCCCACTTCGGGAATAATGTCATCTTAACCATCCTGATTAACCTGGGATATGGCTTCACCAACGCCAGGATTGACAATTTCGCCCATATCGGCGGACTTATCGGAGGGTTTCTAACTTCAGGAGTTGTCCTAACTTCTAATAAAAAACATTGGTATACGAATCCCTTTCTATACCTGGCTTTAACAATATTATTAACTTATTCCGGCTTATCCTACGGTTTTAACAATACACAGAATAAGATATTATTCAAAATTAATGAACTGGAACAATTAGAACGAACCGGGAATTGGTCTCAAACCGAGGCAAAAGCCCAAGAGATTTTACGGCTAAACCCCAGCGAACAAAAGCTCAGAGCTTATACACTATTGGTTTTAGTGAATGCCCAAGCTTTGTCGGGAAATTATCAGGAAGCAATTAATAACGCCGAGATACTAAAGAGCATTGATCCCCAAATTGGTCATTACTTACTGGGACTGCTCTATTACAACACCGGACAATATGACCTTGCCCGCAAAGAGTTGGGACAAGCCAAAAAAACCGGAGTTAATGAAAAAGTAATCGATGAATTGTTGAATGAGATCGAAAGTCTCGGTATGTAGAGTTATTATCAAGCCAATATTTTTTCAATTCGCTCTAATTCTTCATCAGCGAAATCCAGGCTTTTAATTGCCCCAACACAATCATCAATCTGCCCTGGTTTACTGGCGCCAATTAGTACTGAGGTCACTTTGCCGTCCCGTAAGATCCAGGCCAGCGCCATTTGAGCAAGGCTCTGCCCTCTGGCAACAGCGATCTCATTTAATTCCCTTACCTTAGCCATCTTTGCCTCGGTAATGTCGTCCGGATTCAAGAAAATACTGGGACTGGCCGCCCGCGAGTCGGCGGGAATCCCTTTTAAGTACCTCCCGGTAAGCAAACCCTTAGCCAAAGGCGAAAAAGCGATGCAACCCACTCCCTCTTCTTGTAATAATCCCAATAATTCAGCCTCGACCCACCGGTTAAACATCGAATAAGAAGCTTGGTGGATCAGACACGGAGTTCCGAATCGTTTTAATATCTCAATCGCTTTCTTGGCCTCAGCCGCCTGATAATTGGAGATACCGATATAAAGCGCTTTCCCCTGGCGCACGATTAAGTCAAGGGCCCCCATGGTTTCCTCCAGCGGGGTTTCCGGGTCCGGTCGGTGATGATAAAAAATATCGACATAATCAAGGCCCATCCGTTTCAAACTCTGATCGAGGCTGGCCATGAGATACTTTTTCGAACCCCAGTTTCCATATGGTCCCGGCCACATATCATAACCGGCTTTGGTAGCAATGACCATTTCGTCGCGATAACCTTGAAAATCTTGTTTAAAGATTTTACCGAAATTCTCTTCCGCCGCTCCGGGAGGCGGTCCATAGTTATTGGCCAAGTCAAAATGGGTAATCCCTAAGTCAAAAGCCCGCCGCATCATTGCCCGGCTATTCTCAAAAACCGTTACTCCCCCGAAATTATGCCACAGCCCCAAAGCAATGGCCGAAAGCTTCAACCCGCTTTTGCCGCAACGGTTATACTGCATATTTGAATAACGGTCTTGATTCGGTAGGTAGTTCATTTGGTTCATTCTCCTTATTATAGAAATAGAATCTAGGAGACAGAATACAGAAGACAGGATATTTCCGTTAATGCTTTGAAGCCAAAGGTCTTTCTAGAGTCTCCTTGCATTATAAATCACACCAAGCTTCTCTTACACTCCCGTCTACTGTCTCCTAACTTCTGTCTTCTTCGCTCAAAACCTCTACCATAAATCAATTATACACAATCCCATTGTTAACCGCAACGATTCCAAAACTTCAATGCCCGGCTTTTCTCGGCAATCAAATTATCACTGATCGGCTTCGAAAATAGCTAACTATGGCGAGTTACATTTCTCTAAGTTCCTTCCAAAAGAGATCGAAGGAACCATTCCAAAGCACATGATCCGGCCTGTCGAAGATTACCAAATCCGGGGTGGTAAAAGAACCTACCCCATTGTCAAGGGCGTAGGAACGCAAACTAAAGTTTAACCAGAGCATAAAGTTGATTAAGTCCTTGTTTTTAAAGGGCAAGGAGATGATCCCGGCCAAATGGATCGGAGCCTCCGGATTACAACAAACAAGGGTAAACCCTGATCTAGGATATTCTTTCCCCAATACTTCCACTTTATCGCTATTGAAAACCACCGGCATTTTCTTGGATAACCGGGCGGTAAGGGTATTTTCAGCAGTAGTACCAATACAAAGCAAGTTGGAGTTTTTGAGCATTGCATCCGTAACATCCCGGTCGGCAATGACTCTAAAACGGCCTACTTTGGTCCCGGAAGAATAAGTCTCCGACACGGTCCAATCGGCTAATATTTCAGCCGCCTGCTTTAAAACTTCCGTTCTGCCTTTTGTTCCGTAAACTAGATACAAGGGACCGGTAAATATATCGGCCAAGCCACCCCCTTCATACTGGGCCAATGCCATTGAAGGACGTTGGGATTTAATAAAACGATCTTGATTTTTGGAAACAGTAAATAAATGATTTTCTACGCCGGCGTTGACTGTTACATTGTAACCATTAATATTTACAATAACCCGACCGTTATGAGCCAACTTGGGATGGCGTAAATCTAATGAAAATGCCGCAACATTAACTGTATCAACTGACAAATGCCTATCATCAATTACCTTGGCGGTCAATCGGCAAGGTTCCTGCCGGATTGCCGAATCTTCGACTCTTACCCAATAATGCCGCCCATAACGAAGGTAGGGTATACTAAGAGTTACTTTTTCCGGCCAAGGATTCCTTTGAAACCTCCTTAAATACTCAAAAAACTTAGACCCTCCATTTTGAGTGAACCAACTATCCAAAGCATTATGACCGACCCCCGGCAATTCATCAAAACGTACTCGATACCCTAATTGCTTTAAATTAGCCGCTGCCACTTGACTGCGGCTTACGGGCACTGCAGGGTCATCCCCGCCATGAACAATAAATACCGGTAGATTACTAAAATTAGAAAAATACTTGGTATTAGTCCAACCGCAAAATGGCGCCACCGCCGCGAAACGGTCGGCATAAAACTGCCCAATCCGCCAAGCGCCGCACCCGCCCATTGATGAACCCATTAAATAAATACGGTCCGGATCTATCGAATAGGTCCGCTGCATTAGGTCAATAACATCCAAAACATCCTGTTCCCCAACGGAAGCATAAGCCAGATCAGCCCGTCCAAAAGGTGCTACAATAATGAAATCATCCGGAGAATAATGTTTGACCAAATCAGCGACGCCATTATAATCATTCGCCGAATAACCGTGCAAATTTACCAGCAAAGAATATTTCCGTTGAGCATCATACCCTTCCGGTAAATAAACGGTATAAGGTTGGCAAGAACCATCGATGGCTGAGAGATAAGCCCATTGTCGGATTCCGCATTTGGTCCCTATTTGCCAAGGCCCTTTTTGAACCTCCGTAATTAGTTCGCTGATTAGCTGAATCGCCCGTAAATTTCGCTCCGGGTCGGCTAAAGAAGGATGGGTTTTACCTTCTAATTGATCAGCGAGAAAAGTTAGGGTTGCAGCCACATCCTCGCCCTGATCCCAGTAAGGGATTTCCGATACCCTTTGCCGGGCTAAAGCAATGCTTTCTTCCATAATCCGCTTCGGATCACCAACCAACACCACTGTCTCAAACTCGACTCCTGCTCGAGGACGGTTCCCGGTAACCGTTATCCTTCCAATTCCTCTAAAATTCCAAGGTAAATTCATTTTAACCGGTTCCCCGGTGTAAACATCCATTTTTTGTAGTACTGTGCCTTGCCGGTTACAAAAGGCCAACTCCACTTTTTCTTTTACGGCCGATGCCGGATTAGTGGTGACCAATAGGTCTAAAGGGCTTTGTTCCGGATGATATTGATTTAGGCAAATCCGGTAGCCCTTATGATCAGTTCTTAACCACTCTTGATTTTCTTCAATCAAAGTGCGAAAGCGGGCCACAAAACCCCAACCACCGGTAAGTTGGACTATTTTCAAGAGTAAACGGTTAGTCCCCGCTTTAATAGAGACCCGAACCGCATCATCGTCGGAATTTAAAGCTCGCCTAAGATTATTGACCAAAAGCAAGCTGCCGTTGAACCATACTTTAAGGCCGTCATCAGAGCCTAATTTTAAGGCGGCTGTATAAGAGGTGTCGGATTGAAATTCCAGATAAGCATAGATTGAACAATAACTCTGTTCGCCGTAAACATCATCCAAATTGATTTGGCCGTTGACCGCCGGCCATTTAAGCCACTCTTTTCCAGCAATTTTTTGGCCGAGGAACGGTTTCGCTTTTAACTCACCGCCAATTTCAACTAAATGATCCCGACCATATTCGGCGCCTATTGAATCATCTGTTTGTGAGTAGTAAAAAGGCCCCAACAACAACCATTCCGCGTCCTTTAAGTCCGGAAGATTATTAGCGGCAAGACTCGGTATGGGAAAGGCCAACAGAATGATTAGAAATGCTCCTAAAACCCATAACTTACGCATCTTTCTCCCCCACCTCCTTTTTCTTCCGGGCCTGCTCGGCCAAATATCGGTAAGCCTCGTTTACTTTTTGATGATCACCGGAACTATCCCGGAAAGTAAAACCGCGCATCATGTCTACCAAACGGTTTTGCGCCGCCCACCAGGTGTCGAGTAAAGCTTGGGCCATTCGCATCTGTCCCAGAGAGGCGCTACGATAGCCCAGTTCGATTATTAAAAAAAGCAGCGCTAAAATTATCAAATGGTTTTGGAGCAACACCCTTTTCCATGCCCATCCGGCCTTTGGAAGAACCGCTGCAGCTTGACTAAAAAGCTTTCCACCACTAACGGTTGCCAATTGACCAAGAAACATCAAATCCGGACCGAATATTTGCGACTCGCCTCCTTGGTGATTCCAAACCCAACCGATTACCGGTTCTCCTCCAAACTGCTCCCGAATCTGAAAAGTATGCAATCCGGCGCCTTTTATAGCTACCGAAGCCTGGTAATGTCCGGGTGCGGTTTCATTTAAAATAAAGGTTTCGCCCGACTGTTCCGAACTGCCGATTAGTTGAAGCCCAGTACGAAGCTTTCGGTCCGGGCTAATTGCCTCGACCTCAATTAAGGCATTACCGTATTCTATTCCGGTATGGACCTGTAATCCGGTATCGGTAGAACCCCGTTCAATCGATCGGACTAATTGACTCCATAACCGGTTATAATAAGGAGTCCCGGACCATGCCGATAACCATCTACCGCCGGAATCGCTGGTAAAAACAGCCACCTGTCCACTGCCATATCTCCATGAAGCTAATAATGGATCTGCTTTACCGGTTTCCAGATGAACAGTGGCGATTTTTTTAGGTTTGGTGATTAGATAACCATTCACCGGAGGAAGAACGTCCTGATTTAATCCCTTTATTACCTGAGTCTGGGTCCGAACCTTTGGTCGGAAGGAACCTTCTTGAATCAGATCCCGAGTCACCCTTACGGTTTCTTTTAGGATTACTTTAGGGATTTGGTCTAACTCGGCCCGATAAAACTCTCCTTCGCCCCACTTGGCAAAGTTGCGTAATAGTTCCTCGTTGATTTCTGCGCCAATCCCAATTGTAGTAACGGTAATTCCGGCTGTTTTGAGACGATCGATTAATTTTTGATAGTCAGAGTCTAGAGCTGTCAAACCATCAGTAATAATCACTGTATGGCGGCGCACCGGACCCCGTTCCCGAAACCCGTCGACAATAGCTTCCAAAGTGGTAGAAATATCGGTTCCTCCTCCTGGGCCGATCTCCCTAATGGAACTTTGGATTATCTGTTCTTGACTAACCGGGGTAAACGGTAAAACCCAAGTTGGTTGAGTATCAAAAGCCAAGATTCCCACCTCATCCATGGGGTTCAGTTCTTTAACTGCCCCCAAAACCCCTTGCATGGCAGCCAATTGTTTTGAGACACCGCCAACCTTTTCAGACATGGATCCGGAACGGTCGATTACAAATAAAATATTGGCCCTGGTAAATAAAAGTCGCTGTCTGGTGTCGGTCTGTACCGGCAATAAGTCTTCCAAACCGGTAGCATAATATTCGCCCCGGCCTAAGGAAGAATCGCCGCCGATCACCAGCAACCCACCACCACCTGCCACATAGTTTTGAAGCGTCTCCTGTTGATTTTCAGTTAAATAAAGCGCCGGGACATTATCAAGGACTACTGCGCCGTATCCGGTCAACCCGAGAAGTGATTCAGGTAAGTCTTCAATACCGCCATATTCCACATCTATTCCCTGAGTTTCAAGGGCTTTCCCCACTGGTGAAGGCAGAAGACCACCACCGGCGATCATTACTCGCGCCTCTCCTTTTACCTGCATCATTGCCCCGGTATTAGCCTCCGAAAATGATCCCTCCTGATCAGCATCGACTTCTACCGTCACCCGGTAGGTCCCGGACTTTTGACCCGGCAGGTCCAGCGGGATTGAATTCCGTCCGGGCGTAACCGCTATCTTCTTCTTTAGAATAGTACGATCATTTAATTTTACGGTCACTGGTAGTGTTCGGGCCTGATCGGTCACGATCTTCCAATAACCCAATACCGGTTCATTGGGATGAATCTTTTCCGGTACTTCCAACCCTTGAGAGAACAACCCACCACCCGTTCTCCCCATCGGAACTACATTGATGGGGATCCCTTTCAACCTTTGCGTAACCATGTTTAGCGGTCCACCGGTGGTAGAACGTCCATCGGAGAAGATTAAAATACTTCGGTTCCCTTGGGCTTCATTTAATAATTCTTTCCCCAGAAGCAAAGCAGCCTGTAAGTTTGTGGTTTCAGGTTTTGGCGCATCTAACTCAGCCCCTAATAAATCGGAAACCACAGTATCACGGTTTGAAAAAGGGATTATCAATTGGGGCGCACCTGCAAATGAAGCCACTGCCACTCGGTCTTTAGGCTTTAATTGACCGATTAAACCTAAAGCAGTCATCCGGGCTTCTTCAATCCGGGAAACAGGGATACTGGCAGAAGTGTCGATCAAGATAACCATCTGCCGATGGCTGGAAGGCAGCCAAACTTTGGTCCCGGCTAAAGCTAACACTATCGTCATAATGGTAATTATTCTAAGGACTTTAAGACGGATTAGATTGCGATCCTGTTCAGAACGGGGCCCATTCTCTGCCCTCTTTAACCGCCAACCACCCCGCCAAATTATCCACTCCAATACAAGACACGCTAATAAGATTAGTAACGGCCATTGGGTTAATCCTATTTGAGCGGTGGTCAATTCCGCAGCCACTGTTAGGTTACTCTGCTTTAAAGTAATGGGCCGTGGAGCGAGATCGGATTCTGCAATCGGAATATTAACCGTCAAATAGCCCCGATCCGAACCTGTTTTCCATTGAAAATCTCCGGTTTTAAGGGCTTTAAGTTGGATTAACGGGCCACTACGTTCTGTCTCAAAAAATTTATCGTTGATAATCCGCCATTCCGGGGGTTCGCCAAATACTACCGGCTCTCCGACGGTTAAATTATACGCCAATGGGTTGGCGCCCTGTGGGGTCAGCCAATGCAACAAGTTTTGTAAAAAAATCGGGAAAGTCCCTGACAGACCAATGTTTGAAGAATATAAACTAAAACCACAGACAATCTTCCGCCAGCCTTCCTCTTCCCAAAGGGTGATCACCGGCTTTCCGGAAACTTCCGCTAATACCGGCAGTTCAGGGTCGGCCTTGATAGCATAACCATTGACTACTTGGATTTCTCCCCATTTTACAAACCTCAGTAAGGGGTGGGAAATACTGTGCGGTTCAAAGCTTCCGCTGATATTTCCTTCAAAACTGACTGGAGCGTTTGGAGGAATCTGTTCAAAGGCCAGCACATTAGCTTTCAAATCCGGCGGTATCTGGACCCGGTCTGCGATTATCAAGTCCCAATAACCCGGAAGATTCTTCGAAAACTCAGGGAGCGTATCTAACTCAATGGCTGGATGGCTCAAGACCGATCTCAGAAAAGGATTGGCCGCTCCCACCAGTAACACTCGAAACCGCCGCGGTTGATTGACCGCTAAATACGAAACATCATCCGAAGCTAAAGCGTCACGGTTCTCTTCCAATTGAACCTTATATACTCCTGGATCCGTTTCGTTTTTTAAGTCCAAGGCCTGTTGAGAGAATCCAGGAGGCACAATAAGCGTTGTCCGGGTAAGGGTCCGGTTTTGGTAAATGAGACTTACTTGAACCTCACGTTCATCAGGCCAACCATTAATAATCGAGAACAAAGCTTGGGAGTTGATTATCCGCAACCCATTAATGCCTATGTTCCCCCGTTCTTCACCAATTGTCATAATTCGAAGTTTTCCATCAAAAACATTGGCCAATCTTTGGCCACCCAAATCCAGACCGCCGTCACTTATTAAACAAGCTTGCCACGGCCTTTTTTCCCTACCCAACCATGCTTGTAATTGGTTAGAAACTCCGGCTTCATTAAAACCGGCGTTTCTGGTCATAATTCGGTCAAGGTTTGCTAGGACTCGAGTATGATCAACAGTCGGTTCCAATAAAGGATTGGCTTGAGTATCGCAAGAAAAAACCATACAACCGGCTGCGGGATTAAGCTTTCTGATTTCTTCAGTTAATAATTCTTTGGCCATTTCCAGACGGGTCTTGGTTCCGGATGAACTTTCGATCGTGTTCATGCTTTCCGAGACATCGATCAGAAATACGGTACCCGGCGTTACCGTCCGGCGGAAGAACAAAAAGGGCTGAGCAACGGCTACCACTGCGGCAATCACCGCTAGTATTTGCAAAAGAAGTAACATTATCGAGCGCTTCCGTAGCCTGCTTCCGCCAGTAGTCACTTTTTGCAAACGCGCCCAAAGGTAAACAGAGGAGACCGGTTGCGCCCGAAAACGCATTCTTAAAAAATAGAAGAATAAAATTGGTAAGATCGCCATACTCAACCAAAATGCTCCGGGAAGAGTCCACCTTAGCATAGGATCCCCCCCTTTCGTAAATCCTCATATAAAATCCGAGCTAAAGACTGATTGGTTTTAACCATGGCGTGTCCCAAACCGTTCCGGTGACATGATTTTCGGACTTGTTGTAAAAATAAGGCCAACTCTCGACGATACTTTTGGGTAGTGTCCAGATCGGCATGGAGTGAAATTTCGCCACTGCCTTCTAGGTCAACCAAAGTAACTTCACCCATATATGGAGGATTAAGCTCCTCGGGCGCTAAAACTTGAATTATAAATCCCTCACAACCGCTGGCCGCCAAACCCGTTATCACCTTAGGCCATTCCGGAAACAGTAAGTCAGATAACAGTACTACCATACATTTATGGCCGTATCTCGAAGCAAACTGCCGGACACAGGTTACGGGGTCGATGGTCTCCACCGGCTCTATTGTTAACAACGCCTTGCTTACTGCGTTTAAAGACGCCCGGGAGCGTTCCGGCCTAAAGACTTCGGTTAAATTTTTCCCCATAGTAATGATTCCGGCCCGATTACCGTCATTTAAAGCTATACCGGCCAAAATCCCAGCGATTCGCTTCGCCACCCAAAGCTTATCCAGTTTCCCAAACCGCATTGACCGGCTATTATCCAAGAGCAACATCAAAGTAAGCTCTTTTTCTTCAGCGCATAATTTGATCAATAAACGCCTTAATCGAAGAAATACGGACCAGTCAATCTGGCGGATATCATCTCCAGGTTGATACTCCCGATAATCGGCGAATTCAATTCCACCACCTTGAATCGGACTACGCTGTTCCCCGGTTACTAAACCGGCCATCCGCCGTTTAGCGACCAAGCTCAATTGGCTGATAAGTTGTAGATCCTTGTTATCAAGCAATTTGTGATCCATGGGAAAACCTCTTATCTTTAATTGTGTTACTGATTACTATTTACTCTTTTCTGCTCACTAAGAAATCTCCTCCGGCCTTGTTTTATCCGTAGGCAGCCCTGAAATTATTTCATTTAACAAAACATCAATAACAATCCCTTCACTAAGACCATCAAAGTTCAACGCTACCCGGTGTCGCAGTGAGGGTTGAACAAGTTTTTGAATATCTTCGAGAGAAACATTATAGCGTCCCGACATTAAAGCTCGGGCTTTTGCAGCCAAAATCAGACTTTGAGCTCCCCGTGGACCGGCGCCGTACTTTACAAACTGTTTGACTCGAGCCGAGGCCGAATCCTGATCCGGTTGGGTCGCTAAAATTAGACGGGCGGTATAATTGGTTACATGCGGCGGAACCACTACTTCCCTAACTGCTAATTGCATCGTCTTTAATTCGGCAGCCCCTAAAATCGGTTCCACTACCGGAGTATTTACTCCGACTGTCCGTTCGATAATTGTTTCCAATTCCGATTCGGAGGGTTGGTTTACTAAAATTTTAAAGAAAAAGCGGTCAACCTGGGCTTCGGGCAAAGGATAAGTGCCTTCCATCTCTAAAGGGTTTTGAGTAGCTAAAACCAAAAAAGGTTTAGGTAATTCATGACGTTCTCCGCGCACGGTCACCGTTCTTTCTTGCATTGCCTCTAAAAGCGCCGATTGGGTCTTTGGTGAAGCCCGATTGATTTCGTCGCCTAACATTAAATTAGCAAATACCGGACCCGGTTCGAAACTGAGGTTAAAATTTTTGCTTTGATCCTGCATAACCATACTGGTCCCAATGATATCGGCAGGCATCAAATCCGGAGTGAATTGGACCCGAGAAAACTTCAGATCCAAAGTATCGGCTAGAGTTTTAACTAGCAAAGTCTTACCAAGACCGGGCACTCCTTCTAGTAAAACATGGCCTTCACAAAGGAGCGCAATTAATGCTAACTCAACCACTCCCTCCTGACCAACTATTACGCGGGAGATTTCTTCCCGGACTTTCTTTAAGCCCTCTAGGTTTTGAATCATTTTCTTCGTTAATTCGGTACTTCCTTTACTCTCTTTAAACGCTGTCTTTTTCATTCCTGGGCCTCCTTTTTTGCCGCTTCTTTGCTTTCCTGGGTTAATAATAAGAAATAATTCCGAATAAAATCTTCATATTCAAAGGGAATGCCCTGCCGATGAATTGCCGCTTCAGCCGTGCGTTCCGCATCTGGGACAATTTGCGCTAAGGGTATCCGAGCGTCCTTCCCCGGCAATACATACTCTAAAATTTGACTATCTTTATTCTTGGAAATAATCGTCTCTTCTCTACCGGTACGGGCGATAATCTCTCCCCATTTACCTCGATTAGAATGATGTCCGGTCCCGGCCTTATTGCCTCCGGCAGGCATCCCCCCGGTTTGGTTCTGTGCCGCATCGGTCATCTCCTTACGATCGCCTTGGTCCGGATTATTCCCCTGGGCAAGGCGATCGTCCTTACTTCTTGCTTCGTTTCCTTTTTCATCTCTATCCAGTTGAGAGGATACCAGTTCTTCCCCTTCTTGTGGTGAAGAATCAGATTGGTTTTGCTGTTGAGACTTGGAAATTAATGTATCCATTAATTGGCGGCGCTGTTCAACTTCATTTTTTAACCGACCCAACTCTTCAGGATTAGCCATGCTAGCCATTAACCGCTCCATGTTAAGCTCAGCATCTTTTAGTAAATTTTGAAGCACCGCTAAATTACCCTCTCGAAAAGCACGCTCCGCTAACATTGACCTTCTCTCATCTTCAGGAAACAACATCTTTGCCAAAGTTCGCGGGGAATCAACCACCAGTTGACGTTCATCTTGCCGGGCTATTTTTTCAATTGATTCCTTAACTCCCTCGGTATTCAGCTGAGAACCGAGGTAATTGGGTCGTAATGGCGACTGAAAAAGCAATCCGAATATAAATAATATAATTACCATGACTGCTATCCCGGTTTGTCTCAGCAAGCGCCTCACCGGCCATCTAATTTGCTGAGGTTCATTGATAAAGTCAGCAGCAGATTCAATGATCCGGTAGTCAAAACATCCGGAACAATCCCGTTTTAAGCAGACAACAGCAGCAGACAAAAGTTCACCATTGTTAAAATGTTCATCCAACCAACCAGCGGCGGCATAATTATCCAAGCGTTGCCGCCAACCAATGGATAGTCCCAGTAAGCCTCCAAGTGAGGCTAAGCTTAACCAAATCCCTATTTCAACCGGAAACCGACTGAACCAGCAGACCACCAATAATATTAAGCCGGACCCAACACCCGTCCAAACAAACCAGGTGATAAATTTGGTTGCTATCAGAATTAGATTTAAGTTAATTCGATGTTTGGTTAAAAAATGAAATAGGGTCTTCGGGTTAGACATAACAGGTCTCCTTTCGGTAAAAATATGCAGCCAGCCAATAAGTTAAAAAAGCCAACCCCAAATAAACGAAATGAATTAAAAATGTAGATGGTCGGACCTGGGAAACCAAACTATTCCAAATAAAATAAAAAGGGTTAAGTAATCTCAAAAAAGGAACAAACCCGGTGACGATTATCCAAAAAGCAGTCATAAAACCGGTAAAATGATTAACTTCCTCTTTTCCCAAATAAGCGCCGCATAATCCAAATCCCGTTACAATCATTGCAGTAGTTAATATGGTAAGAACCGCGTTTACCAACTGTAACCAGTTAAATCCCCATAGAATAAGCATAATTACTAATATCCCCATCGCGAACAGCACGTGGATTGAACAGATGACCAAAGCAGCCCAGGCTTTCCCAATAATTAAGTTCATCAGTGAACAATTGGTCCTTTTATCCCATTCCCGGAGTGAAAACTCGGACCACTCTTCCTCACCCGCTTTAATAGCCACCCAGGTTATAATCAGAGCCAAAGTTTCCATGCAAAACTCAGGCCTCATAAAACTAATAGTTCCGACCAGACTGATCACGATTACCATAACGGTGATCGTGAGTCGAAATTCATTTTTAAGCCACCCGGTAATCTCCGATATCATCACCGCAATCATTCCATCGCTCCTTCCGGGAAAGGCGCCGCCCATATTTCTCCCGTAAAAATACCCTTCTCAAGTCCGATCTTAACCTCCGACAGAGAGCCGCGCCCGATCAACCAGACGGTCCCAGTACTCAATCTTTTTAGATTAGTCAGCCATTCGGTTTCAGCCCGCAGCCATTCCGGAGGTTGCTCTTTTTTTTCCCATCCATTGCCAACCTGTCTGAAACTTCTTTGATAAAAGTCTTTTCCATCCCAAATTACCACTTCGGATTCAGACTCCACCAATTTTCGGGCCAATCCGATCCGGTCCATTCCCTTCGTCAAATAACTTTTAAGCGGAAGATAACCGTTAAGATTCACCCAACCAGGACCAACGGATTTTACGACCGTCTCCGTTTTACTAGGACCCCGTAACCAGGTAAAGGTCTTTATTTGGCTCTCAGGTTTGACTATTCCACCTTCGGCTTCACCGATCAAGACCTTTCCACCCCAAGGCGATGATTTGAAATTAATGGTTTTTCCGGAATAAGACTGTTTAAACCAAATTTTTACATCAACCAAAATCGAACCGGTTTCCGGTAAAACCAAGTTACGACAATGGATTTCGGCCCCCCGGTTCCAAATCCCTCCCAGCCAATTACCTATTGGAAAAGCAGCCCCTAGCCACAGTAATGCAGCACAGATTAAAAAGAACAATCGATTATGTTTGACCGTCACTGTTATAAGCAGACCGGAAACAGCCCACAATATAAGGATCATTGCTAAATATGAAACAGCCCGGGATGATAGTTCAGCTGAACCCGGAGTAGTAGCATATCTAAAATCCGGAAAGAAACGACTCGACATCAACCGGGAATTGTTTGGATAAGGTCTTAAGTCTAATACTTCTTGCCAATCAGACGGGCTTTGTTTTAAATCGTTAAACCCGCTCCGAAATGCGGTTATTCCACCAAATCCTATTGGGTAAAAACTTCGCTCCATCAGTTCCGGACTAATCCCTAAGATTGATAAGAGGCTATCCTGACCGGAACGAATTGCGCCAAGGGCCATTCGGCCACCCCCTGCCAACCAGGTCTTTAACGCTTGAATTTGAAGAGGTTTTAAAACCGGCCCGGGATCGGATAAAACCAACCCGCCTACTCCATCATAGTTCAGGGCGACACCCGGTAAATCGGGGATCTCAATCGGAACTACCAAGGTGGGCTCCGAAGGCAGCAACGCCTTTTCAATCATTTGCTGAGTGATCGAAGGGATTTTAACTGCTAAAATCAGATTACCGGGGAAGATTTTAGCCTTTAAATTCAACCCGGTTTCAAGCAAGGTATGCTTGTTTGAGATTAATCGAATTTTTAAATCATTGATATCCTCAGTTACAAAAACGGAAGCTTCAATCCGTTTCAAATTTGTAGTTGAAAAGCTATCAATGATTGAATATGACGCTGTTTCACTGGGGCTAACAATTTCCAAGCGACCATTGGTTATAGCCCGGTTTATCTCAATCAAGACAGGAGCTAAGGTACCCGGAACCGTATAACCGTTAAAACCCACTCTTGTCTTGAGATTAACCTCAGCGCTAAAAGTTGGTTTCGATAATAATACAATCATTATTAAAACAGTTATACTTGAGATTTTTTTCATCGGCCGCTCTCTCTTCACAAGCTTAATTGATCTTCATATCATTATCATAATAAAAAAAAAAGCCGACGTCGACTTACCGCCGTACTAATATTAGTAACGAGTCGAGTAGTACTTTTGGTACTTGGTCTAAATGGTCTGAGCTTCATTGTTTGAATCCCGATTCTATAACCATTCTAGAAGCTTGGACCCGGTCTCTCACACCCAACTTGGAGTAAATAACACTTACATAGTTTTTCACTGTTTGTTCGGCTATATATAGCTTTCCAGCGATCTCTTTATTATCCAAGCCTTCCGCCATTAACTGCAGGATTTCCCTCTCCCGGCTGCTCAATTGATTTACTAATGATCCGAATCGATCGTCATCAGGTTCTCCCTCCGCTTTGCTCTGGGAATTAGTTAACATTCCTACCAGCTTATGGGCGACTTGCGGCGATATTAGCACGCCTCCCTCATATACGGCGCGGATAGCGGAGATTAGTTCGGCGGGGGGCATATTTTTTAACAGATAACCGACAGCCCCCAAGCGAAGCGCTTCGATGACATATTGGTCATCGTCAAAAGTGGTTAACATTAAAACCCGCGTATCCGGGTAACATTCTTTAATAAGTTTGGTACTTTCCACTCCATTCATTACCGGCATCCGGACATCCATTAGCACTATATCGGGAAAGTTTTCAGCCACTACTTCGACCGCCCGTTTGCCGTCATTGGCTACGCCAACCACCTCCAGATCGTCGGCCCGTGTTTCCAAGACAGTTTTTAAGCTTTCGACAAACAGAGTTTGATCGTCAACTAATACTATTTTGATTTTAGCCACTTTCTCAATCCTCCCAAATCGGAAGCCACGCTATTAACGTGAACCCTTCCCCGACAGCGCTGGATGTCTCTAATTTGCCGCCTAATTTTTCCAGCCGCTCCCTCATTCCCACTAAGCCATAACCGGCATTGGGAGCAGCGTCTCCACTTCCGATCCCGTTATCTTTAATGGTAACGCTTAAACCTTCCCTGACCCTAGCTAAAGATACCGCAATTAAAGTCGCCCTCCCATGACGCAAGGCATTGGTCAACCCCTCCTGGACCAAGCGAAACACGACTAAATTAGCTTCAGCACCAAAGTTTAACGGCGCATTACCCAATTCCAACTCAACCTTAATTTGGCTGGCCTTTTCGAATGCCTTCACCAGACGGCAAATAGCTGCCAAACCGTTTAAGTCCGTCAATTGGACCGGACGCAAAGCATGCAAGGCATGCCTTACTTCCTTCAAACCCTCATTGGCCTGTTCCCGGGCTGACTCTAAATGTTCAGTGATTTTGGGGCTTTTTTTAGAAATAAGGTCAACCGCTGCTTCCATCATCATCACTAAATTAGTTAAAGTATAAGCCAATGTGTCGTGGACCTCCCGTGCGACCCGCTTCCTTTCGTTCAACATGGCTTCCTGTTCGGCGGAGATTGCATATTCTTGTAGTTTCATATTGGTCTCAGCCAATTTCAAGGTTGCTTCGTCGAGCCTCCGGTTCAACTCAGTTACCGAAACCTGATTTTTCCGTTGAAACTGTAATAACGAAGTCATCCCAATAATTATTATCGCGTTCATAATGAAACCCAAATGTTCAGACCAGTTAAAAAAGGGCATTTTAAACCAAATCGCCAATGTGTGAAAAAACACAATCAATAATGTTAAACCCAAGGAATAGATGATACCCTTCCATAAGGGCAGATAAATACAGGCTTCAATAATTAATACCGCCAATAATATCATTTCGATACCGAAATAATCCCCAAACAGTCTTCCTAACAAAATTATGATTAACCCGCGGATCCCGAATAAAAACCAATATCTATTTTCCGGCTGGGAATAAAACATAAAGATTGCAAGTATTAATGATAATGCCAATAACCAAATACTAACAATTACATAATTAGTAGAAAGCTGAAATTGATATGAAGCAGAAACGGCTACTTGAAACCCAAATTGAAAAAAGGCCACCAAATGGGCTAAAGCCGACATACTTAGAACAATTTTCCGCAAAACCCGTTCCGTCATTTTGCACCTAATTAAAAAATAATGTTCTTATATTTAATTTTATTCGGTAACTGGAAATAAACTCCTGCTAAAAACCGGTACTAAGAAGTACTGAATTTTTGATAGTACCAGGCGCATAAAAGGTAATAGTGATTGTGTAAAGCGTAGGAACCATCGATTAACCTGTAGGAATGGATAAGCAAGTCGTAGGAACCATCGAGTAACCCGTAGGAATGGATAACCAAGTCGTAGGAACCGTCGAGTAACCCGTAGGAATGGATACGTAAGTCGTAGGAACCGTCGAGTAACCCGTAGGAATGGATAACCA
>JAAYEK010000002.1 GCA_012728785.1 Bacillota bacterium
CCGCCTGCTTTCAAGGTTGCCATTAGTCCGATCATCATCTCCGGGGATCGCTCCAAGAGGATGCCAACAATACTGTCGCGGGTTACTCCTCTTTCCCGCAATACCCGGGCCAACTGGTTGGCTTTCCGGTTCAGTTCTAGGTAAGTTAATTGTTGCTCGGCGAAGATGACTGCCGGATGATTCGGATTTTGTTCCACCTGCGCTTCAAATAGTTCATATATGGTCCGGTCTTTTGCATATTTGGCCCCGGTGTTGTTGAATTCTTGAAGGATTTGCCGCCGTTCCATAGCTGAGGCCATCTCAACCTCAGCCAACCGGACCTGGGGATTGGCGATCACATTGCGAATGATATTTTGAAAATGTTGGGCCAACCGCTCAATAGTAGAAGGTTTGAATAGTCTGGTGCAATACTCGATATTTAATCGCGGATCCGCCTCATCTTCCACGATCTCCAGGGTAAGGTCAAATTTAGCCCCTTTAGTCTCAAAAGAATAGGGCAAAAATTGCAACCCTTCCAATTCCAGTTTGGGGATGGCCATGTTTTGTAAAACAAACATAGTATCAAACATCGGATTTCGGCTGACATCCCGAGGCAGATCCAATGTATCGACCAACCTTTCAAACTGGTAATCCTGGTTTTCATAAGCTAGTAAGGCATTGTCTTTTACTTCGCCGAGAAAGTCGCTAAAAGTCTTGCTGCCTTCGGGAAAACTACGCAATGCCAATGTATTGACAAACATTCCAATCATATTCTCAACGTCGGCATGTTGTCTCCCGGCAGTCGGCGAACCGATAATGATATCTTCTTGTCCGGTATAACGGAATAAAAGCGTATTATATACGGCAAACAATGCCATATAAAGGGTTGCTCCCTGCTCTCCAGCGATCTTCTTTAGATCATTAATCATTTTTGGATCAAGCTTAAGGGATAGTTTATCCCCTTCATTATTCTGAACGGATGGTCGTGGGAAATCGGTGGGTAGATTCAGCACTGGTATCTTCCCTTGGAACATGTTCAACCAATATTCCTGTTGTTTGGTAATTTCTTCGCTTTCATTAAACCGGTTTTGCCAGGCGGCAAAATCTTTATATTGTAATTTCAAATCCGGTAGTTCATCTCCGGCATATAATTGGGCGAATTCTTTGACCAAAATCACCGAAGATACGCCGTCGGCAATGATATGATGCAGATCAAACATTAATAAATGCTTTTCAGGGTTGATCTTTAAGAGCGAAACCCGGATCAAGGGCGCTTGCCCCAGATCAAAAGGTCTAATAAAACCCTTGGCTAACTCTTTTAATTTGTCTTCAGTAGCTTCCCCATATTCAACTGCGAATTCCACCTCATCATGAACGGTTTGGACCGGTTCATCCCCGATCAACTTAAAAGAAGTCCTTAAGGATTCATGCCTGCGAATCATTTCAGTAAAGACTTTCTTAAACCGGACAAGATCCAGCTTTCCTTCGACCATAACCATGGAAGGCAAATTATAGGTAGTATTGTCTCCCTCTAATTGATCGATGATGAATAACCGTTTTTGCGATGAGGAAACCTCATGATATTCCTTCTCCGCAATGCTTTCGATTGGAATAAACTCTTTTTCCTGGGCTTCGCCAATCAACAATGCCATTTTTTTAACAGTAGAAGCCTCAAATATTTGGCCTAAGGTTAAACCGGTACTGAAAAATTTATGAATTTTCACGGCTAATCCGGCTGCTTTCAATGAATGTCCGCCTAACTCGAAGAAATCATCATTAATTCCGATCCGGTCAACCCCCAGGACCTCTTTCCAGATGTTGACCAAGTTTTCCTCAATCTCATTGGTAGGCGCTTCATAAGCCCGGCCGGTATTGATATCTCCTTCCGGAACCGGTAAA